>NZ_JAUBTF010000053.1:0-49120 GCF_036702355.1 Microcoleus sp. D3_18_C4 | reverse complement strand
AAACCTTTTAAGTGGACATACAAGGGTAAAGTCTTGGCTGTTTAATAGTCTGTGTATTTACGCCGAGCTGTACTAGGCTATGGCTGGCCTATGCGTAAATTTAGTTTAGAAAATTCCCTGGCTAAAGTAGCTAGCTCAAAGTTGAGTTTTGAAGCTATAAAAAAAATCTAGCTTGAACTAACCTTTAGTTGAGGAGATCACCTAAACTTTTGGCTAGGTATCCCAGAGCGCATACAACTATATACTGGTAACACTCTATTGCAATGACTAAAATATGCGTCCGATTCCTGAGTTTCTCCAAGCGATAACAGCCTATTTTTGAGGGCTACACCTAGCCAAAAGTTTAGGATTTTTCCTCGCAGACGCTGAGTTGCAAGCTGACTATTTGGCTAAGTTCATACTCAACTAAAAGCTAGAAACTTTTTAGGGTTGTTATCTTACGCTTAAAATAGTAAACCAACCAGAAAAAAAACCATGAACTTAATTAAATTGTCTGGATTATCGGCTTCAATCGTACTATCGTTCTCCATCTTTCAGCAGCCAAGCCATGCTCAAAAAGCAAGTACCTTTGCTACCAGTTGCACGGACATTTCAATCAATGGCGCTCAATTATATGCAACTTGTAACAAGAAAAATGGTACGACTCAGCGCACTTCCATTACTATTAAAGGCGTTCATAATCAAAATGGACAACTCGTGCAAGGTAATCTTAAGGAACAAAGTACGTTCAACCGAACTTGCACAGGCATCAGCATAAAGGGAGACGAACTGTCTGCCAATTGCCGCGGTGGAAATCAGCCATCTTCTGTCACATTACTAGGAATTGATAATAACGATGGCAACCTAACCTATTAGTTAGTGTAGTTGGGCGAGCGCTTACTTAGTCTGGTTGTAAAGCCGATCGAGGAACGCCCCAAAACTTCCTCTCCTCAGCAAGCTGTAGCGAGGGGGGGAAATCGCCACCCTGTACTCTCAATAAATCCTGAAATTAGGGGCAATTATGTTTGAATTTTTGAAACTCTATCCTAACAAGACTAGCTTTTTTGTCGGTACTGCTATAAATTTATGTACTTTTGTCTTGAGTACATCTCTTTGTGCTTTTGCTTCTGGATGCCCTAAGGGAAATCCCTTTTTTCCTTTGGCTACATTTTTAGGAGCACTTTTCGTTGGCATATATTGCAGTTGGCTGGTCAAAGGAAAACTCAAAGTCTTAGTCGGTTTTGTTGTTACCTTGTTAACTATATTTGCTGTAAGTTTGAGTGGTATTAGAGGGATTTTAGATACACTTTTAGGAGGGGAAAGCTTTCTGAGCCATTCACTACTTTATGGTGTTATTACCCTTGTATTTGTTTCTGCTATAAGTGTCTTGAATAAGTCGGAAGCTCAAAATTAATTAGCGGACTATTCTGAATACAGTGCGATCGGGCGGAGTCAAGCGCGCCGCTGACATTATCGAACAAGCTGTATTGACTCGGAAACCTGTTTTGGCTGAAAAATAGTCGCAGACTAAAATCTAAAATCTAAAATCGACTGATGGCTCACGCACCTCTGGTGTGGGGAGCAAATTTATGCTATGTTCGACTGCAAAGTTGACAGCGGTATGAATATGCTGACTCTTCCGGGCGTTGAAATCACAGAGCTCATCTACGAAAGCGCAAACTCCCTGGTTTACCGAGCATTCCGACAACCCGACAGTCTTCCCGTCGTCCTCAAAATCCTTAAAGAAAATTATCCCACACCCCAAGAACTCGCCCGCTATCGCACAGAGTATAAAATTACACAATCTCTGAAGCTGAGTGGCTGTATAAAAGCCTATGATTTGCAGCCATATCAAAACACGCTGGTGATGTTTGTCGAGGATTTTGGCGGTGAATCCTTGAAAATTTGGATGCAGCAGCAAAAATTTAGTATTGAAGAATTCTTGCGAATTGCGATCGCCACCACAGAAAGTTTACAACAAATTCACAGCGCCCACATCATTCACAAAGACATTAACCCTTCAAATATTGTCTTCAATCCAGCTAGTGGCGAACTCAAAATTATCGACTTTGGCATTTCCACGCAGTTAACGCGGGAGAATTACACCATCAAAAATCCCAACATTTTAGAGGGAACTCTTGCTTATATGTCGCCGGAACAAACTGGCAGAATGAATAGAAGTTTAGATTACCGCACAGATTTTTATTCCCTGGGTGCTACCTTTTACGAACTGCTGACAAACAAATTGCCTTTTGACACCAGTGATGTGCTGGAATTGGTACACAGTCATCTCGCTAAACAGCCGTTATCTCCATCTCAGGTGAATCCCGAAATTCCGCAAATTGTTTCCGATATTGTGATGAAGTTGATGGGGAAAAATGCTGAGGAGCGTTATCAAAGTGCGATCGGAATTAAAGCGGATTTAGAAGAATGTTTGGATCAACTGCACAGCAATAACAATATATCCGTTTTTCCCCTAGGAAGTCAAGATATTTCTGACCGCTTTCAAATTCCGCAAAAACTTTACGGCAGAGAGCGAGAAATTGATAGTTTACTAACAGCTTTTGAAACAGTCAGCAGTCACAGGCAAGATGCCTGTCCCACAAGCAATCACAGGCAAGATGCCTGTGCCACAAGCTCAATGATGCTGATTTCTGGATATTCTGGTATCGGCAAATCAGCTTTGGTGCAAGAATTATACAAACCGATTACTCAACAGCGCGGTTATTTTATCTCCGGCAAATTTGACCAATATCAGCGCAACATTCCCTACAGCGCCATTGTCAACGCTTTTCAGGATTTAGCCAAACAACTGTTAGCAGAAAGCGAAGCAAATCTCAAAGAATGGCGGAAAAAATTATTAGACGCATTGGGAATCAACGGTCAAGTCATGATTGATGTAATTCCTGAAATTGAATTAATTATCGGCAAGCAACCTGCGCCGCCAGAATTGGGCGCCGCAGAAGCGGAAAACCGCTTTAATTTTGTGTTTCAAAACTTCATTAAAGTTTTTACCAAACCCGAACATCCTCTGACAATATTTATCGATGATTTGCAGTGGGCTGACGGGGCATCCCTGAAGCTGATGCAACTGCTGATGAATGCTTCGCCAGCGGGACTGTTTTTAATTGGGGCGTATCGGGATAACGAAGTTTCCGCAGGTCATCCGTTAATGCTAACAATTGAAGAGATTGTCAAAAATGGGGCAAAAGTCGATCGCATTTTTCTGTCACCTTTGGATTTATCCTCTGTTACTCAACTGATTTCCGATGCCCTGAATTGCCCGGAATCAAGAGTCAAATCCCTTGCCGAGTTAGTCTTTTTCAAAACGGGTGGGAATCCTTTCTTTATGAATGAATTTCTCAAATCGCTTTATACAGAAGGCTTGTTACAATTTGATTCGCTCGCTTTCAGTTGGGAATGGGATTTAGACCAAATTCAAGCGAGGGGATTCACTGATAATGTTGTCGAGTTGATGGCTGGCAAAATTCAACGACTGCCTGATAATACGCAGGAAACGTTAAAGATAGCAGCCTGCATTGGCAATCAATTCGACCTGAAAACCCTCGCCTCACTTTGCGAAAAATCTGTGGGAAAAACGGCGGATGATTTGTACGCAGCCGTAGCAGAAAATTTAGTCGTGTTGCTGGGGAATATGGGAGATGTGGAATTAGAAATTGCAGGAAAATTACCCAGTAGCCAATCCGTAGAATACAAGTTTGTCCATGACAGAATTCAGCAAGCTGCTTATTCTTTAATCCCCGATACCCAAAAACCCGCTACCCATTATCAAATCGGAAAAATACTGCTACAACAAACTTCGCCAGAAGCCAGAGAAGATGCCATTTTTGGAATCATCAATCAATTAAATTATGGAACAGCTTTAATTACCTCACAAACAGAGCGAGATGAATTAGCCCAACTCAATCTGATTGCCTGTCGCAAAGCCAGAAGTGCTGCCGCCTATCAAGCGGGCCGTGAATACGCTAGCACAGGACTATCAATGCTGGGAGAAAATGCTTGGGTTAGACAATATGAAATGACTCTATCATTCCATAACTTAGCGGCTGAATTGGCTTTGCTCTGTGGTGACTTTGATACAATGCAACAGATCGTTGACACAGTTATTGCCCAGGTACGATCGTTACCAGAACAGGTCAATGTTTACCGAATTAGAGTTCAGTCAATTATTTTCCGAAATAACTTGAGTAAAGCTCTTGTCATTGCTCGACAATTCTTGCAACAGTTGGGTATTATTTTTCCTGACCAACCTGCACCGCATGATATTCAACAGGGAATTGCACAGGTAGGAGAACTGATGGGAGACAGAGAAATTGAAGATTTAGCTCGCCTCCCTCAGATGACGGATGGCGAAAAAATTGCCATTATGCAGATTGCTAGTAGTCTCATGTCAGTGACTTACTTATCTGGTTCTCCTTTATTTCCCTTATTAGTTTCCATGTCAGTTAAGCTATCCATTCAATACGGAAACACATCGGCTTCAGCCTTAGTTTATGTGCAGTATGGCGTACTTCTTTGTAATTTTTTAAAAGATGTGGAGACAGGGAAAAAATTTAGTTGTTTGGCACTCCAAGTCGCCTGTAAACTGAATGATAAAGTTTTAAAACCGCACGTTTTGCTGGCAACGCAATTACATTTTTTACATCGCCAATCCCACATCAAAGAAACATTAAAACTTATGCAAGAGAGCTATAGAAATGCCCTAGAAGTGGGAAATTATGAGGTTGCAGGATATAGTGTAAGTCAGTGGTGTGCCAATTCTTTTTGGTGCGGTCAGCCCCTTGTTACTTTGGAGCAGGAAACCCGCACATACTACAAGATTTTGATGCAATTGAATCAAGTGTCAACAGCTAATGGGTGTCGGCTTCTTTGGCAATTTATCTCAAGTTTATTGGGAGCTAGGGAGCAGTCTACTACGCTGTCTAGAGAACCTTTCGGAGAATCTGAATTCCTACCTCAATGGTTGTCTCCCCATAATATGTATCACGTGTCTGTATTCTATTTATTTAAGCTGATACTTTGCTATCTGTTTGGAGAGAGTGAATCAGCTCAAAGCCATGCCGTTGAGTGCAGACGCCATTTAATCGTTACTGCTGGACTGACTAATGAACCGCCGTTGTATTTTTATGATTCTTTGAGTATTCTAGTACAGTTGACCCCAGAATCTGAAGAGATATCAGAAGCATTAGAGCAGGTGGAACAAAATCAAACAGAACTGCAACAGCACTGGGCAAAATATGCCCCTATGAATCATCAGCATAAGGTAGATTTAGTAGCAGCCGAAAAATGTCGGGTTTTGGGACAGAAATTAGAAGCAATAGACTATTACGATCGCGCTATTCAAGGAGCCAAAGAAAATGAATACATCCAGGAAGCCGCCCTTGCTTATGAACTAGCAGCTAAGTTTTATTTATCGATAGGTAAAGAACTAACAGCTAAAGCTTATATGCAGGAAGCTCGTTACTGCTATCAACTCTGGGGTGCGGCGGCTAAAGTTAAAGATTTAGAAACGCGATATCCCCAGTTATTTGTGATAAATCAGCAGAAAAATCAAGAAATCTCAACCACTACATCAACTACGGGTAGCCGTTCTAGTTCTTCCTTGGATATCGCTACAGTCATGAAAGCTTCCGAGGCAATTGCTGGGGAAATTGTAGAGGATAAATTACTGTCCAAATTGATGAAGATTTTGATTGAAAATGTCGGCGCTCAAAAAGGGTACTTAATTTTAGAAAACCAGACAAAATTGCTGATTGAAGCTAAAGGCGCAATCTATGACGAACGCATAACTGTGTTGCAATCTGAACCAGTTGAAAATTGCCAGGAACTTTCAGAAACAATTATCAATTATGTCGCCCGAACCAAAGAAAATGTGGTGTTAAATGATGCCACTCGTGAAGGTAACTTTACGAATGATCCTTACATCAAATCACGTCAGCCTAAGTCTATTTTGTGTGCCGCTTTGATGAATCAAGGTCAACTCAGTGCTATTGTTTATCTCGAAAATAACCTCACTACACAAGCTTTTACGCCCGATCGCCTGGAAGTCTTACAATTGTTATCGGGACAAGCGGCGATCGCACTTACCAATGCTAAACTCTACGCGGAAGTCAAAGAACGCGAAAACCGACTGACTCAATTTATCGACGCTATGCCGATCGCGGTAACAGTGCATGACACCACCGGACAAATTACCTACGCAAATCAGACAGCACATCAACTAAGCGCCATTCCCACAATCCCCGAAGCCAATACTGAGAAATTAGCAGAAACTTATCAACTTTATCTCGCGGGAACTAACGAGTTATATCCCACCGCACAAATGCCAATCGTGCGTTCTTTGGGGGGTGAAACTGTCAAAGTAGATGATATCGAGTTCCACCGACCTGATAAGATTGTTTCCTTGGAAGTTTCCAGCACACCAATTGTGGATGAAACAGGTAAAATTAATTATGCGATCGCCACATTTCAAGATATCACCGATCGCAAACAAGCCGAAAAAGTTTTAGCTGATTACAACCGCACTTTAGAACAGCAAGTGAGCGATCGCACTCTCGAACTCCAGCGAGAAATCATCGAGCGACAACGAGCCGAAGACGCGGCACAACAAGCCAACCGAGCAAAAAGCACATTCCTCGCAAATATGAGCCACGAATTGCGGACTCCCCTCAATGCAATTCTGGGTTTTTCCCAATTAATGAATCGTTCTTCTAACCTATTGCAGGAACAGCAAGAACACCTGAGTATTATCACCCGCAGCGGAGAACATTTGCTTGAACTGATTAACCAAGTATTAGATTTGTCCAAAATAGAAGCAGGACGCACGACTCTGAACGAGACCAATTTTGACCTCCACCGCCTACTGGACGACATCGAAAATATGTTCCAACTTCCGGCAGAAAAGAAGGGATTGCAGTTATTAGTAGAGCGGATGGTAGACGTTCCCCAATATGTGCGGACTGATGAAATAAAATTGCGCCAAATCTTGATTAACCTCATTTCTAACGCGATTAAATTCACATCGGAAGGCGGCATTTATGTGAAAATTAAAAATCAGGATTTGGCTCAGCAAATCTGCTTTGAGATAGAAGACACGGGAGCGGGAATTGATGTTAGTGAATTAGACAAGATATTTGAAGCTTTTGTGCAAACTAAAACAGGGGAAGAATCGCAACAAGGAACAGGATTAGGTTTAACGATCGCACGTTCTTTTGTGCAGTTAATGGGAGGTGAAATGACAGTCAGTTCTCGTGCGGGAGGCGGTACTATTTTCAAATTTGACATTAAAGTTAATTCAGTTGAAAGTGCCGATCGCCAACGGGAACAGCCAACCAGACGAGTTATTGCGATCGCACCGAATCAACCCCGCTATCGAATTATCGTTGCAGACGACGCTTTTGACAACCGCCAACTGCTGGTTAAACTGCTTTCCGCGATCGGTTTTGAAGTCTACGAAGCCAAAAATGGGAGAGAAGCAATAGAAAAGTGGGAGCAATATTCACCACACTTAATCTTTATGGATATGCGGATGCCGGTGATGGATGGGTATGAAGCCACCAAACAAATTAAAGAGGGCAACCACAGGGGGATTGCCCCTACGGAAAACGAGGATTTTGTAGGGGTAGTGCCCCCGTGCCTACCCCAGACAGCAATTATTGCTATAACAGCAAGTAGTTTTGAGGAAGAGAAAGCCGTTGTCCTTTCTATCGGCTGCGATGATTTTATTCGCAAACCATTTAGAGAAGCAAACATATTTGATGCTCTACACAAACATATCGGGGTGCAATTCGTTTTTGAAGAACTAAATGCTGCCCCCAGTTTCACAGAAAATGAAGTAAATGTATTGACAAAAACCGCTTTTTCTGAATTACCTCCTGAGTTAGTAGCCAATCTTCAACAAGCCATTAGCAATCTCGATTTAGAACAGATGCAAATAGTCATCAGTCAAATTCGCGAAATCAATCAGCCCTTAGCTAGGGCAAGCGCAGCTTGCATTAAAAATTTTCAGTACGAACAGTTGCTAAATTTAATACACACATTAAGGGATGAGACATGAACAAAAACCTCAGTTTTACCCGCGAAGAAAGTATTTTAGTTATTGATGATTGTCCTGAGAACTTAAAACTTTTAAGCGGGATACTATCGGCTGCTGGGTATAAAGTTCACCTGGCTCCCAGTGGGAAATTAGCTCTTAACTTTATCAATGCCAACTTACCAGACTTAATTTTACTGGATATTATGATGTCTCACATGGATGGCTATGAAGTCTGCCAGCAGCTCAAAGCTACTCCTGAAACTCAAAATATCCCAATAATTTTTATCAGCGCTTTGCAAGAAGTTTTCGATAAGGTAAAAGCATTTTCTGTGGGCGGAATAGACTACATTACAAAACCTTTTCAACAACAAGAAGTTTTAGTGCGCGTCGAAAATCAATTGCGTCTGAGAAGGATGTCTAAACAACTCCTAGACCAAAATATTTTAGAAGAGCGCAACCGCATGGCGCGGGAAATTCACGACACTTTAGCGCAAACTTTTGCAGGCATTATCATACATTTGGGATCTGCTGAACGGGTAATAGTAGCAAATCCAGAACAAGCACAAGTACACATGAAAACAGTCTGCGAACTGGCTCGCTCTGGACTTGCTGAAGCGCGGCGATCCGTAGAATCTTTGCGCCCGCAACTGTTAGAAGATGGCGATTTGTATAGCGCTCTCAACCAAATTGCTAAACAAATGTCATCAGATACTGATACGCGCACTACTTTTGAAGTGGTTGGCACGGCATATTCCCTACCATTAGAGGTAGAAAATAACCTGTTGCGGATCGGGCAGGAAGCATTAACAAATGCTTTCAAATATGCCAAAGCTACGGCGATAAAAATTGAGTTGGTTTACGAAATATCCAAGTTTTTTTTGCGGGTGCAAGACAACGGACAGGGATTTGATACGGAAAGTTTCGGTTTTAGGAATGGCTTTGGTTTATTGGGGATGAGAGAACGCGCCGATCGCATTAACGCGCAGCTAACAGTAAACAGCAGCCCTGGAAACGGAACAGAAGTTATAGTTTCAGTTAATCGCCAGTAAAGTAAGGTGCACATTTCGCACCATATAGCAATCCTAAATAAGTCGTAAATTTTTTACCGCACCCCAACCCTCCCCAAGGCATCGGGGAGGGAGTAAGAAATTCACAAATGATTTAGGATGGCTATACATAGTAAGTTGGTAGTGAGATGTTCAGTTTTTTTTGATAAAATTAACAGGGTAAACATGATTAACCAATCAAATATTATTCGCATTTTAATTGCCGACGATCATTATATTGTGCGGCAAGGTTTAGTGGCGCTGCTGGAGCAGGAATCAGATGTTAAAGTTGTGGCGCAAGCCAGCAACGGGCAGGAAGCTGTGACAATGTTCCGCGAACATCAGCCCGATGTAACGCTGATGGATTTGCGGATGCCGGTGAGGGATGGAGTCGCGGCCATTACTGCGATTTGTGGGGAGTTTTCCAGTGCCCGGATTGTGGTGCTGACGACTTATGATGGCGATGAAAACATCTATCGCGGATTGCAAGCTGGTGCTAAGGGCTATCTGCTTAAGGATGCGGAACCAGAGGAGCTTTTAGCAGCAATTCGGGCTGTTTTTGAGGGTAAAAAGTACATTCCGCTGGCAGTGGGTGTTAAGTTAGCCGATCGCTTGAGTGGGCCTGAATTGAGCGCTCGCGAATTAGAAGTCATCCGCCTCATAGTCGCGGGTAAAAGCAACAACGAGATTAGTGAAGTTTTGCACATCAGTGAAAGCACCGTCAAGTTTCACATCAACAATATTTTGAGCAAAATGGGAGTTAGCGATCGCACGCAGGCCGCGATTTCCGCATTAAAACGGGGGATTGTCAGCCTGTAGTTTAATGAGGAGTATTTTTTTTACTGCTAAATATAGCAATCCTACATCATTTGTGAATTTCTTACGGACTCCCCTTGATAAAGGGAGGGTTGGGGTGGGGTAAAAAGTTTACGACTCCTGCAAGGATTGCTATATGACTATTATGACGACACATAATGATACATAATATCTTAAGTTTTATGTAAAAACTTTTTAGTAAGGCTAAGCTGGAACTCCTAGGACAAATTAGCCCACCTAAAAAAAAATGCTTTATTCATTTTTGTCCAAGTCTCAAGTCAAAGCCCGCGTTTTAAAACAGTTTGCAGCCGCTATTTCGGCGTCTTTAGCTCTTAGTGCAATAACCAGTGTGAAACCCTCGTCGGTATTAGCGGCTAGCCATATCCCCCCCGCAAATCAAACCTCGACTCAGCTAGCAGCAAAACCTGATTCTAGCTTGCAGCTAGGGCAGTTACGCAGCACTGTTCCCGTGCAGACAATGCAGCTCGATCCGGGCGGATTTATCCCGATCGCGATCGGCGGTATGATAATTATTCTGGTGCTGCCATTATTTTTTGGCGGATTGGTAGTAATTGGCGCTCGCGAAGTCGGAATTGTCAGTAAAAAGTTTAGCTTCGGCGGCAAGTCTTTACCGCCCGGAGATTTAATTGCCTTAAACGGAGAAGCTGGATATCAAGCTGATACTTTGCCCCCCGGTTGGCACTGGGGTTATTGGCCTTTGCAGTACAACGTTCGCAAAGAGTCTCTAACTGTAGTTCCCCAAGGTGAAATTGCTTTAATTATCGCCGCCGCCGGCGAGTCGATTCCGCCGCAGCGCATCCTCGGCAAAATCACAGAATGCGACAATTTTCAAGATGCTCGCAAATTTCTTAAAAGCGGTGGAGAAAAAGGTCGCCAACTCGGCATTCTGACGGGGGGCAGCTATCGAATAAATACGGCATTATTTACGGTAATTACAGCAGCTAATGCTCCCAAACACGGGATGACAGCGGAACAGTTGAAACTGTACAAAATTGCTCCCGATAAAGTGGGAGTTGTGACAACTTATGACGGCGTTCCGATCCAAGATGGCGAAATTGCAGGGCCAATTATTCCGAATCACGACAACTTCCAAAACGCGCAAAAATTTATCACCGCTGGCGGGCGACGCGGTTTGCAGGAACAGGTTTTGCTTTCCGGCTCGTGGAACTTAAATCCTTGGTTTGTCGGGGTTGACCAAGTGCCGATGACCGAAATCCCGATCGGCTATGTCGGCGCGGTTATTTCTTATGTCGGCAAAACCTCAGAAGATGTGAGTGGTGCTGCTTTCACTCACGGAAATTTAGTAAATGTCGGAAACAAAGGGGTGTGGGTGACTCCCCTTTATCCGGGGAAACATCCGCTGAATACTCGCATTTTGAAAGTAGAGTTAGTGCCGACTACTAATATAGTATTGAATTGGTCTGGTAAAACAGAAAGGCACAGTTACGACTCTCAACTTTCGTCTTTAACCGTGCGTTCTCAAGACGGCTTTGCCTTTGATTTAGAAGTAGCTCAGATTATTCATGTTGGCGCTTTGGATGCTCCGAAAGTTATCTCTCGCGTCGGTTCGATGCAGAATTTAGTTGACCATGTTTTGCAGCCTACAATTGGCAATTATTTCCGCAATTCTGCTCAAGCTTATTCTGTATTAGATTTTCTCTCGGCAAGAAGCGGCAGGCAAGCGGAAGCAGCCGAGTATATCAAAGCAGCTTTGCGTACCTACGACGTGCAGGCAATTGATACTTTAATCGGGGATATTTTGCCGCCTGCAGAGTTGATGCAAACTCAAACAGATCGCAAAATTGCTGAGGAACAGTGCAAGACTTATGAGGTGCAGCAATTAGCACAAACTCAGCGGCAACAATTGGTGCGGGAAACGGCGCTGGCTGAGATTCAACAAGAGATGGTGAAATCGGAACAAGGCGTGAAGATTTCTGAGTTAAAAGCGAATTCTCAGGTTAAACAAGCTCAAGGTGAAGCTGAGTCGATTCGGGTCAAGGGAAATGCTCAAGCTGAAGCTTATCGCGCGGGTGTTGTGGCTTTGGGAGGTTCCGGTTATACGGCTTTGCAGTTAATGCAAATTATAGGCGATCGCAACGTGCGAGTTGTGCCGGATGTTGCGGTAACAGGCAACGGTAGCGGTGGCGGTTTGGTTGATGGTTTGCTGGGGATGATGATGTGGAATCAAACGAGCAAAAATGGAGAAAATGGAGGAGAATTACCTGTAGTTAAGTTACAGAAATCCGAGCCGACTGTTTTGGAATCTGCGACAAAGTTACCAGTAGCAAAGGTGCATTCAGCAAAGTCAACCGTTGCGAAGTCTGAGGGTGTTGCAGAGTCTGATATTGATTCGCTGTTTGATGAATTGCCATTTGACGATCGATCTTTTAGTTAGGCTGTGCCGTTTGTAGCCAGAAATTCAGTCCTCTGTTATTGAAAGGGCGTCTTACCCGTTTGTAGTTTGGCGCGATACCTAGCCAAAAGTTCAGGTAATCTCCTCAACCCAAGGTCAGCTAATTCTGACCTTTTTTTATAGCTAAAAATTCAACTTTTAACCAGCTCTCTTTGCGAATGAGTGTTATAAGCTTAAAACTTAATTGACATTGCAATTTCAAAAGGCTAGCCTAGCTTCAATTGGAGTTTAGCTACTTAGCACTGAGGGTAAGTTATGCAATTTTCAACGATAAATTTAGATACATTTTCTCATGCGAGTCTCCTGGGATTCGCTGCCTTAACAGCCTATATTCTCACACTGCTTCCCACAAATTTGATAATTGTTTTCCCTCTCACAAAAACAACTGGCTTTCCGAAATGGCTGCTGAAATATCGCCGTTTCATTGGTCTCCTCTCTTTCTTTTTAGCTGTAGCTCACGGATTCATATTTTTCAAACAAAGAAACTTTGATATCTTTGATATCAAAACTTATTTTGTTTACTTCCAGGGAGTAGCCACATTCATTATTTTTACTCTTTTGGCTCTCACCTCTAACGATTGGAGTGTGAAAAGGCTCAAGAAAAATTGGAAAAAATTGCAGAGTCTCACTTACCTTGCTATGTTTTTAGTAACCTGGCATATCTGGGATAAAATGGCCGATCACTGGACATATTTAACGCCTGTTGGAATTGCAGCTATAACCGCCATAATAGTTTTATTCCTCTGTCGCACCTGGATTCAGCGCCAATCTAGACCACAAAAACATCAGCCAACCGCCGACAAAGTAACAGTGCTAAATAAAAGTGTTGGATAGGATTTCTCCCAGTGAGAATGCAGCCGAAACCTCCGCGATAATTTTGTGGAATTGAAATCGGGAAGTTTATTTTACACAAACTGAGTTTTGGAGGTCATGTTTATGATATCAAAAGCAGTTAAATGGAAAACTTTAGCCTTGACATTAACAGCGGTTGTAACTGCGGCTGGCATCGGCTTCTATAGGTATTTTGCGGAATTGAAAACAACTGTATCGCAGTTTAAATCGGGGCTGTTCACTCAATATTCTCGCAGTTTTAAAGATAATTCAGGGTGGATTTATGCGATCGCACTCAGTCAAGACGGCAAAACTTTAGCCAGCGGGAGTTATGGCGGCATTATCAAAATCTGGAACTTGCAAACCGGCAAATTACTTTACACCTTAAAAGCACATACCGATGCAATTGAATCCCTCGCCATTAGTCCTGACGGCAATCTTCTGGCTAGCGGGAGTTGGGATAACCGGATTAAATTGTGGAACCTCAAAACTGGCATACTCATCAATACGTTGAAAGGTCATGCGGATGATGTCAAGGCAATAAGTATCAGTCCTGATGGAAAGTTACTCGCTTCTGGAAGTACCGACAAAACTGTAAAAGTGTGGAATTTTTCCGATGGGAAACTACTCCGCACACTTCCAGATACAGACTGGATTAAATCTGTCGGTTTTAGTCCGGACAGTAAAATTTTAGCAACCGGCAGCGAGAATGGAACTATCAAGATTTGGTGGCTTGATGATGGCGGCAATTACACGCTGACGGGGCATTCCGGGTCGGTGGAATCAGTTGCTTTTAGTCCTGACGGCAAAACTTTAGCGAGTGGCAGTGCGGATAAAACTGTTAAGCTGTGGCAGTTTACAAATGGAAAAGTTCTGCATACATTAACAGGGCATTCCGGCCCGGTGCTCTCAGTTGCTTTTAGCCAGGATGGACAGGCTTTAGCTAGTGGCAGCTACGACACAACTATCAAGCTGTGGAACTTTAACACAGGTGAACTTATGACAAATTTTGCGGCTCATTCTAAGCCAGTTTGGTCAGTCGCTTTTAGTCCTCAAGCTACTGTCTTAGCCAGCGGCAGCGGAGATGAAACTATTAAGCTTTGGCCTGTACCTGTCCCGCTTGCGACTCAGGTTAACTCTCCAGCGCCAGAGGTAGAGGCAACACCTTCGGAAATTATCTCGCCCGGTGAAATGGCACAGTTGAACCGGAAACTTTACGACCAAATTGACAACAATTGGCGCTCGACTCCCACCTTCAACACTTCATTAGTTTATCGCGTTACCGTGAATGAAGAAGGGGCAATTATAGATTATCAGCCACTAAACCACGAAGCGGTTGATTTTCTCCCAGAAACTTCTCTTCCTTCCTCTCGTAAAGCTGCTCGTAAACCAAAGCTTTTTAGTCAATTTCAGGTAGTGTTCAAACCCTCTGGGGTGCTTGAAGTTAACCCGTGGCAAGGGTGGAATTAATCTTACTAATTATCTCGCTAATTAGGTTTAATTAGGAGTTAATTAATTACTGAAAGACTCGATGTAATTGTCTTCTGGTTCTTGCTTATTCCTCCTTTTCTCTCACTCATAACTCTTGAGGTAATTCATCGCTCTTGAAATCTTTGTACCGATCGCAGTACAATCGATCGATATAGCATCTGAGGAATCTCCCCATGTCCGAACAGTTTTCCACTGAGATTAGCGACCGCATCTGCGCTCACATGAACGAAGACCACGCTAGTGCTGTAGTGCTGTACGCTCAAGCATTTGGCGGCAAACCAGAGGCAACGGAAGCTCAAATGCTCGCTATTGATGCCAACGGCATGGATTTAACCGCTAAAGTCAACGACGAAACAGTGCCCGTCAGAGTAAATTTCGATCGCACTTTAAAAGACGCCGAAGATGCTCACCACACTCTCATTGATATGGTGAAACAAGCTCGAAAAGTTGCTAAGTAGTCAATTGCCTACTATTCTGTTATAATTTTAACGTTTGCAGTACGAACTTTAGTCTGGTTAAATAGTTGTTAACGACTCAAGTCCTTAGTGAAAACCTTTAGTTAGGTTAAGTTTTTTTAAAGACTAAAGTCCGTACTGCCAAAAAAATATTTAATAAAGTTTAATTTTACTCTAAAATTTCCACTAAAATGACAGAAAATTACCCAAACCCCAAAGAATTAGATGTCGTCAAGGGCAGTAAAAATAACCATTTCGAGGCACTGGTAAAGCGATTAGATTTGATGATTCGCGCCCGCTATTCCCTGCTGTACATTGTTGGCGCGGAGGAAGAACCGGTCGAAGCCGTAATTGCCCAAGTAGCGCTGCAAGTAACTCCCGCGCGCCGGGTGTTGTTCTGGGATCTTGTGCGGGGCTGGGAGGATAACGGTTCTGGGAAAGGTTCGGTAATGGCGGCGCTCGATCGCGTCAGCAAAACCGCTGTTGAAGAATATACCATATTTGTACTGCGGGATTTGCACCCTATTTTGAAATATCCATACACCGAAAAAAATGCGGCGGTAGTGCGGGAATTGCGGAATTTAACGCGGGAATTGAAGCGTAGCAAAAAAACTATAGTTCTTACTTCTCATACGCTGGAATTGCCGGAGGAATTGAAAGAAGAAGTAACAGTAATTGATTTTCCTTTGCCCAACGTCCAAGAAATCGACAGTTTAATTTCCCACGTTGTGGAAAAGCCGCAACAGTTGCAAGTTAGCGGTTTAGCAAGGGAACAGTTGGTTAAAGCTTGTCAGGGTTTGAGTCGTGCTAGAATCGGGCGGGTTTTGGCTAAAGCTTTGGCCGCCAAACAGCAAATTAACGAGTCAGATATTGACGGAGTTTTGGAGGAAAAACAGCAAGCAATTCGACAAACGGGCATTTTAGAGTTTTTTAACTCCAGAGAATCCCTAAAAAGTGTGGGCGGCTTGGAGAATTTGAAACAGTGGGTAAAGATGCGGCAAGATGCTTTTACTGACGAAGCGCGTCGCTACGGCATACCGAATCCGAAAGGAGTTTTGTTAGTAGGAATTCAAGGCACTGGCAAATCTTTATCTGCGAAAACAATAGCCTCAGAATGGCGTTTGCCACTGTTGCGATTGGATACTGGGAGATTGTTTGGCGGCGTGGTCGGGGAAAGCGAAAGCCGCGTCAGGCAAATGATACAATTAGCAGAGGCGATCGCACCTTGCGTTTTGTGGATCGATGAAATAGATAAAGCCTTCGGCAACATTATCAGCGGTGGCGACGGCGATTCGGGAACTTCGCGCCGGGTATTCGGCAGTTTGATTACTTGGATGCAGGAAAAAACCAGTCCGGTGTTTATTGTCGCCACTGCAAATAACGTCAGGATTTTGCCGGCAGAGTTGCTCAGAAAAGGCAGGTTTGATGAAATTTTCTTTTTAAATTTGCCCTCAGAATCGGAAAGGCAAGATATTTTTAAAGTGCATTTGCAGCGTTTGCGGCCGACTAGATTGCGCGAGTTTGATTTGGCAGTTTTGGCGAAGTGCGCTGAGAATTTTAGCGGTGCAGAAATTGAACAAGTCGTAATAGATGGATTGTATCGAGCCTTTGGCACTTTTGTCAACGGACAGCGCCGGGATTTGATGACCGAGGATATTTTGAGGTCGATCGAGGATACAGTACCTTTAGCTGCGATCGCGCGATCGCAAATTGAAGATTTGAAGCGCTGGGCGGCGGAAGCGGGCGCGAGAACTGCATCTAACGATACTCACTTAATTGATGAATTGAAACGCTACAGCCAGCGGCGAAGGGATGCGATCGACAATTAACTTAATTTCTAGGGTGCGTCAGTTAATGTCTAATTAATTCTCGAAACAATTACACCTGACGCATCTTCCTAATCGCATGGTGCGTCACTTCATGGCTGATTAATTATCCCAAATATCTCCCGTTATGACGCACCATACTACTACGAACCTAATTTAAAAACATCAGCAAGAATAGCACTTTCCTCAACCATTCTCCCCGCATCCGGCGAATCGTAAACCACTAACAGCGAATTCTGCTCCCCCAAATACGGAAACAGGCTCAACCCTTCAGCATTGTCCGTACCCACTTTAAAAGGCAAGTCAAACAATACCTCCAAATCTCCCCCATCTTGCCCAGTAATACTGTCGCCCGATCGCCCTAAAATCCCCTTTAACCGAAAAACCCTCGTCGCCCCAGATAGAGTCATCGTCGGCCCGGCTAAAACAATCAAATCTTCCCCGTTCCAGCACAATTCTCGCACGCCCAAACCGTTCAAATCAACAAAATGTTTGTTGTACAATTTCCCTCCTTCCCCAATTTCCTTAAGCCTTAAAACTCCCGCTTGGGCCTCTTCAACTTCTATCTCTAAAATTATCGCCCAACCCCGCAGCACCGGCCCCCGCAAACCGAGCAAAATGCGATTTCCGCGCACCGCCAACCCTTCAATATCAAAGCCATTTTCTTTACTCGGAATCGGCACAGATAAATACAAGCCGATGTGGCTGTCATCTTTGAGCGCATCTGTCAGCAAATTGCCTGTTTCTGTCCGCTGAAGACATCCCGCTTTCAGTTGGGTTTCGGGATTGTTTGAAGGGGAAATTGACTCGCACAAAATCCCGTCTTTCATAGGAATGCGCGCCAGCAAATAGCGGTTGACCTCAGTCTCGATTTGTGCTAATCTTTCAATGTCTTTGTCTGCGTCTTTGCCTTTAGTTTTTTTGCGTTTTGTGCTGTGAGAACCCATCAGCCACAGATAATCGCCGCTGAAATCCATTCCTTCGATATCGATTTCGGATTTTCCAGGTAGATCGATAAAATCCGCGATCGCAAATTTTTGATGTTCTCCAAAAATATGAGGCGCTACAGGTGACAAACGCTCGATCGAAGTCGTTTCATCGGAACCCACCCACAAATTGCCATCGGGAGTTAAAGCAACAGCGGATAAGTCTGTAATAATATCAGCCGCTTCGCTGTTTAATTGCAGCATCAGCCGGCCGAGCAAAAAGGATTCTGGCATAATTATTAGAATCAAAAGTATTGTTATGGTCAGTCATTATAGCTAAAGCTGCTTGAAACTGATATCTTGCTACAGGTGTAATAGTCCGCCGGGAATTAATTTTCCGTCTCAAAGCTTGCATTCAGTTAAAACTGAGATGTTGCACCATTCTCAATAAAGCTTTTATGGGCGGGCTAGAAGCCCAACCCCTACTCCCCACAAGAAAATTTAATTTTTGTGGAACAGGCATCTTGCCTGTTCGCGTACCCACCCCACAAGAAAGAAAATTCATCTGTTGTGGAACAGGCATCTTGCCTGTTCATGACAGAGGTGCAAAAAGAAAATTCATCTGTCGTGGAACAGGCATCTTGCCTGTTCATGAAAGAAGTGCAACATTTTAGTTAAAACCGACTCAAAACTAAAACATAAAATTAAAAAAATATCCTCCTCATGCCTGATAGCGAGGGATTCCGCTTTCAGATAGGGATTTTTCACCCCAGGCGGCCCCAACCGCAGTCACCGGTGATTATTCCGCAAACCGAACCTCCACAGACGGATAACACCCTAATGGAAGCATTAACATCGCCGTTACGTTTCGTTACGATAAGGAGACAGAGAGAAAAACCTCTCATTCGTAAAATCAGAGGTAGCCATTATGAACGGTACATTTCGCGTCGGCAACCTGTTTGGGATTCCCTTCTTTGTCAACGCATCTTGGTTTTTAGTTCTGGGTTTAGTAACCTGGCAGTACGGCGGTGCACTAGCTGCCCTGTTCCCCACGTTGGGCCCCGTAGCGCCCTGGATGCTGGGATTATTCACAGCGTTACTGTTATTTGCTTCCGTCTTAGCCCACGAATTAGGACACAGTTGGGTAGCCATTAAACAGGGAATTGGCGTGAAATCGATTTCGCTATTTCTGTTTGGCGGACTGGCTAATTTAGAAAGAGAATCTAAAACCCCCGCAGAAGCATTTTGGGTAGCCATTGCAGGCCCGTTGGTCAGCTTATTGTTATCCGGTTTGTTAACAGCGATCGGCATCGGTGCTGGTCTCACAGGCCCCGCAGCGGCCATCGTCGGACTTTTAGCTTCCATCAACTTAGTTTTAGCCTTATTTAACTTAATTCCCGGTTTGCCCCTCGACGGCGGCAACATCCTCAAAGCAATTGTCTGGAAAATTACTGGCAACCCTTACAAAGGTGTAATTTTTGCTAGCCGCGTCGGTCAAATAATTGGTTGGATTGCCATTGCTACAGGCGTATTCGGCAACATTTGGAATCTAGTAATCGGTTGGTTCTTACTACAAAATGCCGGTCAATCTGCCCAATATGCCACAGTCCAAAATCAACTGGCAGGCCTGACAGCCGCAGATGCTGTTACCCCCGAAAGTCCGATCGTCTCCCAAGACTTGTCCCTCAGAGAATTTGCCAACAACTACGTGATCGGTAGCACTCAAACCTGGCGCAGGTTCCTGGCAACAGATGATGCCGGACAATTGGTAGGGGCGATCGACCTAGACGACCTCAAAACCATTCCTACCGGAACTTGGCCCCAAGTTTTCGTCAAAGAACTCCTGAAGCCGATCGAATTTTCCACCACCGTCAAACCGGAATTATCCCTCCTCGAAGTCGTCACCCTCCTAGAACAACTCAAAGTACAAGAACTCCCCGTCATTCGCGAAAACGGCGTTCTCGTAGGACTTGTAGAAAAAGCTGAAATTGCCCGCCTGTTACAAAGACGAGCCGAAGCCAACCCTGCTTGATATCCTCAGATACTTGACAAATAACAGTTAACCCCCTCGATTTCCCTTACCAAAAGGGCGATCGGGGGGGTTAACTCTAGCTTGAAAAAAGTCAAGTCAAACACTCAATTATTAGCAGCAAATCAAGCATGATAATTATCGGAGTGTATTGAGCATCTGAGCGAGGATTTTATGCCCTATCATGACTATTGTGGCAGTCGCTCAAATAACTGTTCTGGGAGCATCAATGCAGAACAGCTAGTTTATAGATAAGGTGAGCTTAGCCGCACCCGAAAACTCAGCAATCTACAGCTCAATTTCAGCAATCAAATCTAGTATTTTTTGATAATCAAAATTATATAGATGATTCCTCAGAACTTCCGCAAAAACATCATTATCGCTGCCGATTTCCTCAATAGTTGTGGCAATCAAGTCGAAGTCAGCCTCACGAACTGCCTGTTTTAGATTGATCGTCCATTCTGGGGAAACTTTCGGCTTGGAGTTCAGCGTAAATATTGCAGCACTATCAGATAGTTTTTCTTGTACCATACTTGAACTCTTCGATAAATCATTAACTTCAACATATTTATTGATGACTTCACCAGCACCCGCTGCGATAACAACTGGAATGTCAAACTTGAAGACTGTACCGTGTCCCACTTCGCTCTCGACGGTAATGTCGCCGCCCATTAATCTTATGAACTCGCGGCTGATGTTTAATCCTAAACCCGTACCTGTTTGAACTTTCTTTTCGGATGAAGTTTGCACCAATAATTCAAATATGCTTTCTAATTGTTCCGGGGGAATTCCCACTCCTGTATCGGAGATTTCAAAGCAAATAAAAACTGTTTTTTGAGGTTTTCCAACATTTAAAACAGCGTTTGTTGTAGGCTTAATTATTCCTGATTGCTTTTGCCCTACTGTGACTGAAATTGAACCAGTTTCGGTAAATTTAACCGCATTATCTAATAAATTAATCAGCACTTGTCGCAACTTAATATCATCACATTCCACGTATTGGGAAACATCGGGAGAGCAGTCAATAATTAATTGCAATCCTTTATTTTTTGCCGGAATTTGGAACATATTTTGCACGTCCCCCAGCAAGCGGTACAAGTCAAAAAGTTTGGCGTTGAGTGTCATGCGCCCAGCTTCAATTTTAGATAAGTCTAAGATTTGATTGATCACCTGAAGCAGGTGCTCTCCGCTGCGGCGAATAATTGTGATATTTTCTTTTTCCGGCAAAGTTAAATTAGCGCTGGGTTCCATTAATTGAGCGAAGCCGAGAATGGCGTTGAGGGGGGTTCGCAATTCGTGGCTCATGTTGGCGAGAAAGATGCTTTTAGTTTTGTTGGCAACTTCTGCGGCTTCTTTGGCTTGTTTGAGTTCTTGTTCTGCTTGTTTGCGATCGCTCGTATCAATGATTATGCCGTGCCAGACAATATCTCCATTTTCGCGCAATTCTGGTCGAGAATAACCTTGCAGCCATTTGAGTTTTCCCGATGCTGTCACAATCCGCCACTCGTGGGAAAATAGTTCTAGATCAGTGGCACTTTTGACAATTGCCTCGAAGTGACTGGATCGATCGTCCGGGTGCATTTGTTCGTAGAGTAAAGCAGAGTTGTTCAGGATTTCCTCCGGCTCTAATTCTTGAATTTCTCGGCATCGAGGACTGATATATTCCATCTTGACTGAGCCGTCGGGATGCTGCACGAATATGTAAAGTTCTCCGGGAACAGTGCTCGCTAATTTGTGAAACAGAGCTTCGCTTTTTTGCAAGGCTAATTGTGCTTGTTTGCGCTCGCCAATATCAATCCCAAATCCAAACAAGAAATCCAGGCGGCCACCTTCGTCGAGAACCGGTGTGCCGTGCCACTCGACTAACAAAGTCCGATCGTCAGAAGTGAGAATGCGATGTTCGTTAACCGTTTGCTCCCGCGCTGTTACGCCCGTAAAAATTGAATGTAATCCGGCTCGATCGCTTGGGGGTACAAATGTCGCTAAGTAATCCTTGCCTACAACTTCTGTGGCAGTATAGCCCACCGCTTCCAGGATACTGTTATTCGCCAGCAGGATTTTACCCTCAGAGTCGATCGCCACAAAAAAAATCGGAGAATTTTCGATAATCTTTAAGTTAAAGTCGCGCTCTTGACGGATAATTTTTTCAGCTTGCTTGCGTTCCTCAATTTCGAGCTGCAAGCGGGCATTGATCGAGGCTAGCTCGATCGTGCGATCGACTACTTCAATTTCCAGAGTACGGTTGTAGTCAGCCAATATTTGCTCTGCCTGTTTGCGAGCCGTAATATCTTTAAAAACAGTAAGAACATAAAGGATATTCCCCGCACCGTCAAACACCGGCAGTGCTCGCACTTCCAAACGAATATTTTTCCCGTCTCGGCGAATATCCATATCTTCCGCAATCACCTCGAAGCCACTCAACGCCCGTGCAAACGGCATTTGATCGGCCGGGTAAAGTTGATCGGTTCCTGTTATATAAGTTTGATAAGCTTCTGCTAGCTCTGTTGCAGTAGCATCGGGCATTTCTCCCCTACCCAATATCTGCTCACCCGCCGAATTCATGAAAATAACTGCGCCGCCCGGAGTCATCGCCGAGACTCCAACAGGCAAATTTTCTACCAGTTGGGCAAATTTTTCTTCACTTTCTGCCAAAGCTTGAAAAGACTGTTTCAGTTGAGCTGCCATTTCGTTGAAAGACTCGGCTAATTCGCCGACTTCCTCCAGCCTACTGACACTAACAGCGCGATCGAAGTCTCTGGCGGCAATATCTTTAGCTGCTTCGTTGAGCCGCAGCAGCGGCAGCGTTACCCACCTCGCTGTCAGCACTCCAGCAATTGTCGATAGCAGTAGCGCCACCAAACAAAGTAAAATTGTAGTGCGCGTATTTTTGTTAATTTGCCCCATGAAATCGGATTCGGGAACTGCGATCGCAATCAGCCAGTTCAAACCGTAAACATCAGAAAACGGCAGCACTTCCACAAAATATTCCTGCCCGTCTCGGCTAAATTTCAGTTGCTGCCGCTGCTTAATGTCGCCAAAGCCCCCGAAGTGTTGGTACAAATATTTAGCTGCGGTGCGAATGACAGGAGTTTGGCTGTCTAAAACATTCACCCGCTGCAGTTGCTGCTTTCCCGACATCTTTCTAAAGGGTGATTCTTGACTCGAACTGGCAACCAGCAAGCCCGATCGTTCGATCGCGAAAATTTGTCCCGTTTTGCTAAACTTGATGCGATGGAGATATTGCTGAAGTTCCAAGAGCGAAAAGTTTACTGCACTAACTCCCAGCAATTTACCATTTCGATCGCGAATCGGTTGGCTGGCAGCAATAAAAACAGTCCCAGGAGTAAAACCTGGATAAATGCTCGTCCAAATCGGTTTGTTAGCTGCGACAGCTTCTTTGTACCAGGGGCGGAGACGGGCATCGTAGGTTCCGGGTTCTACCTTTAATTTAGCGGTGCGAGTTCCTAGGCCGTCTGTAGCGTAGTATATGTTCTGAGACTTGCTAGACTTGTTCGCCGCGACAATTTGCAAGCTGTTATCCGTGGGGTTGCGCCAAATGCCGAGATATTCTCCTGATTTTGCAGCACCGAAGGATATCCATTGAATGCTTTTAAAAGATCGCATTTGCTGCCAAAGGAACTTCTCTCCCCGAGGCTGCGGCTTTTCTAACTGTAAGTTTAATTCACCGCGCTCGATCGCTTCAGCGTTAAGTTTATTTACCCACTGGGTAGGTTCGAGAAAAGAAATCAGCTTTTCTTCAACTCTCTTTCCCGTCTCCGCGATCAATTTATCGGCGAGTTCTTCGACTGCTTTGTCTCCGTTGCGAAAGGACAGATACCCGACAATCCCGACTACGGCGACAATTTGCAGCACAAAAGAGGCAACTAGAAGGCGACGCAGGGAGATTTTTGTTTGGTGTTGAGAAGTTTTACTCGCGAATCGGGGCAACGGCATAGGCTGATGACTAATTGCTCCCTAACACTTTAACTGTTCCAGCCTGTAATTTCACTCACGGGCGATCGAGGTGTTTCCTTGCCCTCAAAACCCCTCGCATACAGACACAAATCAGGAGCAAGCACGAGACTTATACAATTTTAGATTTTAGATTTTAGATTTTAGATTAAATAATTCCGAATGAATGATGAAGCTCTTGCTTTCGAGCTTCGCTACAGTTGCACTCTTGTTTTCAACGGGTATGACGCACTGTTAGCTGAGAATACCTCCGCCATTTTCTTGCTTTCGTGAGTTTCCTAGCTCAACCAAACCTGCTTCTTGCCTGGAACCTCGACCATCGAAACTCAACATTCATCCGTTAAATCCGCTATACAATCCCTTGGTGAACATCCATGCCTTACATCCATTACATCCGGTAGCACAATCCGTTGCCGAACTTCTCTTTAACAGCTACGCGGAAAATCCCCCGCTTGTCCAAACGGATAGAGCGAGGGGCGAGAATAGGTATTCTCGGAAAATATAAAGTAGTGGCAGTGGCTGTTGTCGAGCCATTGCCATCTATAGAAGCCATACTGTTTGAGGCTCACAGAAAGATTTCAGAGCCAATTGTCTGCTTGCAGTCAATGCTTGAAGTCAAACCAACCTGTTCAAGCAAGAAGTCAAAGCAAGTCGTAAAGGCCTAGGCTACTTCTTCTTCTCGATCAATTTGGCGCAGGTGAATGTGCTTGCGTCCCAGAGAGATTTCAAATTCATCTCCTGGCTGGAGTTCCATCTGTTTGGTGTAGGCAGCTCCAATCAGTAAGTTGCCGTTAGATTGAACGCTAATCCGATAGCTGGCAGAGCGTCCGCCACGTCCATTGCCGTTTTGCTTCCCGTCTAGCTGAATGCCTTCTGCATCAATCAGCGCATTCAGGAATTTCATCATGTTGACCCGTTCTACGCCGTTCTTGGTAACGGTGTAGTAGCCACAGGCTCTAGCTTTTTCTTCCTTGGTAAGGTTCTCTAGGTCTTTGACCTTTTTGATCAGATCTTCGCCTTCAAGGGGTTCGATATTTTTCTTTTTAGCCATTTACTGAGTCCTGAAATATTCAACTGGTGTACGGATTTTTTCTCGGTTGGTTTTTGGTTTGACCAAGAAACTTTAGCTTTATAGCTGGTCGTAAAACTATATTACACCGATCGGCTCAATTGTTAACCACTATTATCTAAATATTTTTAACAACCTGCAGTATTTCTTGAGGAGTAGCTGCAACCGATGCGAGCAATCTCTAAACTCGGTAGCATAAGCTATCAGCTATCAGCTAGCTGAATATTTGCCCCGCTCTTAAAATCCCATGAAGTTAACCACACGCGGACACTACAGTGTCAAAGCATTACTGGATCTAAGTTTGCAACCTCGCTATGGCCCGACATCGGTGAAATCGATAGCGAAGCGACAGGAGTTACCTGCTCCGTATCTAGAAAAATTGCTGATTGAAATGCGACGAGCCGGTTTAGTCCAATCTGTTCGGGGTTCCCAAGGAGGATATCAATTGGCCCGCCAGCCCGCTCAAATCTCTTTAGGACAAATCTTAGAGGCTGTAGGTGAAACTATTGAACCTTTACCTCGACATTTTCCCGACGCGACGCAAGCAGAGGACTGGGTAACATTCAGTTTGTGGAACCGATTGCACAAAAAACTTGCCGAAGCGCTGTACAGTATTTCCCTCGAAGACTTATACTATGATGTCCGCAGTTGGCAAGCGGCTCTTGGGGAAGAAACTAGCTTTATCATTTAAATGGTAAGTTCATTCATTCGATCGCCAGCAAGCACACATGGACGCAACACTTGTTACTTACTTTGGTGGCTGTCACTGCGGAGCTGTCCGCTTCCGTGTCGCCGTTGACAAACACGAAGCATCAGATTGCAACTGCTCTATCTGCAAAAAGAAGGGATTTTTGCACCTCATTGTGCCGCCGGAACGTTTTACCTTGCTCAGTGGCCAAGATGTTTTGACCACCTATACATTTAATACAGGAACTGCTCAACATACTTTCTGCGGAATTTGCGGCATTCACTCGTTCTATCGCCCCCGATCGCATCCCGATCATTTCGATGTCAACGTCCGCTGTCTTGACGACGATGCCATCAAACACTTTCAGATACTACCCTTTGACGGTGTTAATTGGGAGGAGAACGTACACTTGCTCCGCGACGAAAGTAATCTCAGCAGTTAAAATTGCTGCTAAAAAATTAAAGTCCCCAAAGGTAGCAGCAGTTAAAACCTGCGCTACCATTGCGATCGCTCCTGGTCGGACGGACTATCAAGTTTGACAAAATATATAATGATGCCGGATGAATTTCCTGTTTTGATTTTAGCTGCGGTGTTGGATTATTCGATCGGCGATCCTTGGGGTTGGCCACATCCGGTGCAGGCGATGGGTTGGGCGATCGACCGCTATACTCGACTTGTCTTTAATATATGGAATAATCCCGCAGGCAAAATGCCTGAAGCAGAGAATCGTCCCGCTGGCGAGCGGCACAAACTGCTGCTACGATGTGCTGGTACAATACTAGCGATCGGGCTGATTGTAGGCAGTTATACTGTCAGTTGGTCGATCGCCCAAGCTGCTAGTTGGGTACATCCTCTTTTAGGTATTGCCATACAGACCATTTTGCTGGCAAGCTGTTTTGCCGGTCGCAGTTTGAGGGCGGCTGCAGAGGATGTGCTAGCACCTTTAAATGTTGGAGATTTAGTCAAGGCGCGAGAAAGGTTGAGCCTTTACGTCGGCCGGGATACCGAAAACTTATCCGAGCCAGAAATTCTGCGAGCATTGTTAGAAACTGTAACAGAGAATGCAGTCGATGGCGTGACAGCACCGCTATTTTATGCCTTACTTGGGTTCGCTCTGCCGCATCTATTATTAAGTGTTACCGGTTCGCCGATCGATCCTAACTCGATGTGGGCGACTGCTATAGTCCCCTTGGCGATCGCTTACAAAGCAGCCAGCACATTAGATTCTACGATCGGCTACAAAGAAGCCCCATACACAGATTTAGGATGGTTTAGCGCCAAACTAGAAGACGTGCTGACGTGGATTCCTTGTCGGCTAACAGTGATTACTTTAGCCGTTATATCGGGCAAACCGATTTACATTTGGCAAATTTGTCAGAGAGATGCTGTTAAAGATGCCAGCCCCAATTCCGGTTGGAGCGAGTGCGTTTACGCCGCCATCTTGGGAGTACAACTAGGAGGTACTAATTCCTATCGCGGAGTTCTCAAACACAAACCGCTGTTAGGCGAGCCGGATCACCCTATCACAGCGCCGCTAATTTGCCAAGCATTGCAATTAACTCGGTATTGCTTTCTGATTTGGTTGGGACTATCATTGCTTTTTTATACCTTCTTATGTTTGAGCCGCTAACTGATGACCTCACCCGAACAGTCCAGGAGACATAAATAACGTATTTCTGTCATTGTTCGCCCGCTTGCAAGCAATCGCAGCATCTGCTTTTCATCCATTCGGGCTAAGTCCAGCAGAAGACAGAGATCAGCCACCGACAAAAGCAAAAAAAAGTTTTGACCTTTGTTCAAACCCCCAGATTCCTCTGTCAAGTCAATCTCAAATCTCAAATCTCAAATCTCCAATTGTTCGATATGCCAACAGCCAACAATTAGCTCGCAGCAACCCATGACTAAAATTATCGAAATTTTATCCCCTGATGAAGTGAGGCGCACTCTCACCCGCGTCGCTTCCCAGATTGTCGAAAAATCAGGGAATCCCTCGGAGTTAGTGCTGTTGGGCATTCATAGTAGAGGAGTGCCTTTAGCTCAAATTTTGGCAGATCAAATTGAAGTCCTCGAACAAGTCAAAGTACCCGTGGGCGCTTTGGATATTACCTTTTACCGAGATGACTTGGATCGAGTTGCGATGCGGACACCGGCTAAAACCGAAATTCCTTTCGATTTAACGGGCAAAACTGTGGTGTTGGTAGATGACGTTATATATAAAGGCAGAACGAGTCGAGCGGCTTTGAATGCGGTAAACGATTACGGGCGGCCGGAGAAAATTTGGTTAGCGGTATTAGTCGATCGTGGCCACCGAGAAGTACCGATTCAGCCGGATTTTACGGGTAAAAAGTTGCCGACTGCAAAGGAAGAACAAGTTAAGGTTTACGTTCAAGATCTGGACGGGCGCGACGGAGTGGAGTTAATTAAGGGTTGATAAGTAGAAGGAAGAAGGAAGAAGGAAGAAGGAAGAAGGAAGAAGGAAGAAGGAAGAAGGAAGAAGACTTACACAGCAAGCTTGAGCGCGATCCGTATTTTTCGTTTAATTAGGTGGATCTACTTATCGTTTCCGTTGGCATCGGAATCATAATTTTCTGAGGTCGCAAGTGCGATCGACGCGCGCGGAGCCAAGATATCTCCACAAGGAGTCGATCGATCGAATGTCTAGTTTGCAGCGATCGCACTTGCGACCTCAGAAACCTGGTTTCTACGTATATTTATCGTTACTCAACGTAAAAATTCGGAGAAACCAGGTTTCTCGCCTCCCATGCGTCGAGGGAAGCAACCCGGTTTTGGGTTCACGGGGGGAGCGTCGTGATTGATTTTAAATCGGCAGTGCAGGAGTTGAACCTGCCTGGGGCGAATTATGAGTTCGCTGCCTAAACCGCTCGGCCAACTGCCGTTAAATCGATTTGTTCGACCTAACTGAAAATGAATTATAACATAATTTCTCAGTCCGTGCTAGAACTAGAGAACAAAAATCAAAATCTTTAGATCTGCTGAGTCCCGATCGCCTGTTAGCCAATGTTAGGCAAGCCGATCGACCGGGCAAAGCAGTTTCTAGGACTCGGCATAAACTTATAGGCAATGGCAGTGAATTCGACGGTAGTTCTGACTCTAATTCTGCTCGCTCTCATGTTTGGAGCAGGCGTGACGAGTTCTGTTTGGGGATTTACTATAGGTCGCGAAGCCTTGCAAGGAACGACTCAACCCGATGTTCGTCCCAGCAACAATGCTGGCAGCGGCAAGCCTGGAAAGACGGCTAGTAAAGACCAAGTGAGCATTTTGAAAGAAAAAGACATTCTCACAACCGTCAAAGCACGGGTAGAAGGTCGCGATCCCGAAAAAACGGCCGGGGCAAATACTAAAACAGAGAAGGCAAGCTCTAAACCAGCCGCGGCCAAAAAACCGGCTGCACAAAATGCTAGCGCCAAGTTTCCCCTGAACAGTCGCGACGGAGGAATAACCCTGGAAGTGAGCGCGGCCAGTCAGCGCAACAATTCCATGCTGCTAGACGTGAGCATGAAAAATGAAGGCTCGCAAGCTGTGAGGTTTCTCTACAGTTTCTTGAACGTCACTGACGATCGTGGCCGGGCCCTGAGCGCGACTGCCGAGGATTTGCCGTCGGAACTGCCCCCCAACGGGCAGGTGTTTTACGGTACGGTGAGTATTCCCACAGCTTTGCTGGAAAACGCTAAAGAAGTTTCACTGACGCTGACAGATTATCCAGGTCAAAAACTTCAGTTGCAAATATCTGGCATTCCAGTGGCGAAGTAAAACAAAAGGAGCAAAACCTCGAAAGGGATTCTCACGTTTGATCGAGAAAGTTTTTTTAGGGAGCATTGTGTCACTTTTAGGGGCGAGAGTGCAGGAGATATCTGATTTACCCGCGATGAGTTGGACAGAGGTGCTGTCGCGGTTGCTGTCAGTGCTGTTGCTGATTGCGATCAATGCTTTTTTTGTGGCGGCTGAGTTTTCGATGGTGACGGTACGCCGATCGCGCATCAATCAGTTAGTGGATGCTGGCGACGTTGCAGCTTTAACTGTGCAATCTTTGCAGCAAAGTATCGAGCGATTGCTCTCAACAATGCAGTTGGGAATCACTCTTTCTAGTTTAGCTCTCGGCTGGATTGGGGAAAGTACGATCGCCGTGCTAGTCCGAATGTCGATCGGCTATTTGCCACTGCCAATTTACATCAAGTCGGCGATCGCCCATTCTTTTAGCATATCAATAGTAACTTTTTTGTTGCTAGCTTACGTGCAAATCGTACTGGGCGAACTTTTTCCCAAATCTGTAGCGTTGCTGCATTCCGAACAACTAGCCAGAAGTTTAGGGCCTCCGAGTTTATTGATTGCCCGTGTGTTCAAGCCCTTTGTCTCGTTTCTCAATCAATCTACTCGATCGCTTTTGCGGTTTGCGGGCATCGAATACGATCTAAGGCATCGCCCGGTTACTCCCGAAGAACTGCAATTAATTATAGCTACTTCCAGCGAATCCAGCGGCTTGGAAGCAGAAAAGCGAGAATTGCTCAACAACGTGTTTGAATTTGGCGAAGTTTGGGTAGAAGAAGTAATGGTACCGAGGCCTAGCATTGTCGCACTTCCCAAGACAGCAACCTTTCAAACTTTGCTCGACGAAATGGCTATTTCTCACCATTCCCGCTATCCCGTGACGGGAGATTCTTTAGACGACATTATTGGGATTATTGGCTTCAAACAACTTGCAAAACCCCTAGCTGAAGGTTTGCTATCTCCCGACACGCCAATTTTACCTTGGATGGGTTCGGTGAGGTTTGTGCCAGAGATGATGCTGCTGGGGGAACTGCTGCCTTTGATGCAAAGTTCGTCGGAAGAAATTGCGATCGTAGTTGATGAATTTGGCGGCATTTCCGGGTTAGTGACATTGCGGGATTTGATAGCCGAAATTATCGGCCGCAGCTACGAGTCACCCGACAGCAAAGAAATTGCTTTGCAAGTATTGGACGATCGCACTTATTTAGTTCAAGCGCAGTTAAATTTAGATGATGTGAATCAAATATTGAATGTGGATCTGCCAGTAACTGACGAATATCAGACAATCGGAGGTTTTCTGAGTTATCAGTTGCAAAGAATGCCGGCAGTGGGGGAAGTTTGGCGCGGAGAAAATGTGGAACTTACGGTTGTTTCTGTGTGCGGGCCGCGGTTGGATCAAATTCAAATTCACTTGTTGTCAGAGGCGGCGGGCGATCGAGCTTTAGGTGAAGTTGCAGCAGCGGATGAGGAAGTTGTGGGGAAAGGGCGAAAGAATAGCGGGGTGAGTAGTGTGGCAAAATTTTCTCATTAAGATTTGGATGAAAAGGGCGCTCAAAATAGCGCAACTTTTTCTCCCAAATCTGAGTTAGCAACCCCGTTTATTCTTGAGTTTTTTAGAGAGGGACGAGAGTTTATGGAGGATCGCTTTCAACCGCCGAGTCGGAATACTGTTTAAGCGTAAGACACCGGATCTTTCAATTCCAATTCCTCAAAAGCCGCCAGCCTCAGCCGACAAGAATCGCAAACGCCGCAGGCATTTTCTCCGCCTGCATAGCAAGACCAAGTTTGCTCCCAAGGCACTCCCAATTTGTTACCCAATTCAATAATTTCGGTTTTTTTAAGTTCGATCAAAGGTGTGACAATATTAATAGCATTTCCTTCCCTTCCCTGCTTTGTTCCTAACCGAAATACTTCCTGCATGGCTTGGATGTAATCGAGGCGACAGTCGGGATAGCCGGAATAATCTAAAGCGTTGACACCGATGTAAATGCGATCGGCTTCTAGAGTTTCTGCGTAGGCGAGGGCAAAGCTGAGAAAAATCGTATTTCTAGCAGGAACGTAGGTAATGGGAATGTTTTGCGACATTTCTCCCAGAGTGCGATCGATCGGTAATTTCATCTCATTATCCGTCAAAGCCGAACCGCCCCACAGTGTTAAGTCAAAGTTTACTATCTGATGTGCCTTAACACCTGCAGCAAGTGCGATCGCCCTTGCTGATTCCAACTCCCGCCGATGTCTTTGCTTGTAGTCAAAGGAAATAGCGTAACACTCGCAGCCGTCGGCTTTGGCTTGATATAAAACTGTTGAGGAATCCAGCCCTCCCGACAATAAAATAACTGCTTTCACTTAAAACATCCTCAATAAAATTAGCTTTTATATTTATATCAAATCTATTGTTAATTGACAAGATAGCAATGCTAAATGCTTGTTAAAAAAATATTTAACGAACCGCGAAGACGCCAAGGACGCGAAGGAAGAAAAGAGAAGAGAAGCCTGAAAATGTAGGGTGCGCAATGCGCACCTTACGGAAATTTAAGTTGCTAACTGACAATGTAGGGTGCGCAATGCGCACCTTACTTAACGAACCGCGAAGACGCCAAGGATGCGAAGGAAGAAAAGAGAAGAGAAGAGAAGAGAAGAGAAGAGAAGAGAAGAGAAGCCTGTTAACAATGTAGGGTGCGAAATGCGCACCTTACGGACATTTAAGTTGCTAACTGACAAGGTAGGGTGCGAAATGCGCACCTTACGGACATTTAAGTTGCTAACTGACAATGTAGGGTGCGCAATGCGCACCTTACGGACATTTAAGTTGCTAACAAGTCGTCTAGTTCTCGGTAATCGGGCAAAGTTGTATCAATTTTAATGCCCTGCCGCAAAACTGTGCGATCGCCCTGCGATCTAGATAACAATTCGCTGAAATTCCGCGCCTTAAACAAAATCAAATCAGCAGGTAAACCAACGGCAATTTTCCCTAAATTCGGCAATCCCATTAAATCTGCTGGAGTCTTTGTCACTGCACATGGCCAGTCTCCATAAGGCCTATCTAAATGAGCGATGCGGACTGCCATATTAAAAACTTCCAAAACATCGTGATCGCCAAATCCGTAAAACGGATCGCGGCAATTGTCGCTAGCAACTGCAACGGGAATTCCGGCTGCTTTGAGTTCGTGCACTAGCGTCACTCCCCGCCAGCGCGGTGTATGCTGAGATTCTCGGTCTTGCAGGTAAAGGTTGCACATCGGTAAGCTGACAACGCCAATATTTGCTTCCTTGACTAATTCCAGAGTTTCTGTTACTAAATCTGAGGGTTGTACCGCTAAACTACAGCAGTGTCCGCAGATTATTTGACCCCCAAATTCATGGCGGATGGCGGTTTTTGCGACTTCCCGCAATGTGACTGATTCTGGATCGTCGTTTTCGTCGGTGTGGAAGTCGAGGTTTAAATTTCGTTCTTTGGCTAAGGCAAAAACTCGATCGAGTTGTTTGTCTAAGTCGGGATTCATATAGGCGACGCCACCGAGTATACCGCCGATTTCGGCTATGCGATCGGCTAATTTTTCGCCGGCGGGTGTCAGGTAATAGTCGAGGGAAACCAGGGAAACTGCTTGCAAGATCAGCCGATCGCCCCATTCGGCTTGCAGCGCTTCCAATACTCCCAAACTAACAGTTCCCTGTTCGCCCGCGCTGTCGATGTGAGTGCGGATAGCCTTGGTTCCGTGGGCGTAGCTGCACTTTAGTCCGAACTCCATTCGCCGGTAAACATCGTCTGCATTCCAGTTTTTTTGAGCGTCAGCGCCTACCGCTTCGATCGCGCTGGCAAAAGTTCCATCGGGATTGGGCGATCGTTCCCAAATGTGACCTTTGTCTAAATGGGTGTGCATATCCACAAAACAAGGCCAGATTAAGCCGCCCTGCAAATCTATAACTGGGATATCTCCAGAGGAGGATACAGGTTTTGTACCTGCTGGAGTAATGTGGGTGATCGTCCCTGCTGCAATTTCCAAATCCACCAAACAAAAATTGTTCTCACTCCCCGTTGTCGCCACAGTAGAAGCTGAGGGCGCGATCGATTTCATCTCTAGAAGAGACGCGGGCACGCGAGCATTTTTGAGCAAATAATTAGATGTACTTGGCAACATTAATTTTGTGAGTTAGTATTTTCCTAAGAATTTAGCGCAACCGCAAAAACGCTACCGACAATCATTGTCTGTTGATCGTCAGTTTTCTTATCGGTAACAAATGCTACCTTCTCAGTCTAACCATTTAGACATAAAATTGTACAGCGCCGATCGATCGGGGGTCGAGCGCCAACAAGCCGAGCATCTACAAACACTGATTTGCCAATAAACCTAGTTTTCGATCTGCTTGCATGGGTGTACTCTACCAGCTCAGCTAATGGTAATAAATTGTGGTCGTTCCACTGCCCTTAGCAACTGTACAAATCGTGAAACTGAACCATGCAAAAATTTACAAATTGCCCAGTTTGCAGCTCCCAAAAAATCAGCTTCCTGTACACAGCGGGGACAGCACGCCACCCTAAAGAGGCTCCTAAATGGTCAGTTTACGGATGCGAAGATTGTGGCTTAGTATTCGTAAATCCCCGCCCGACATGGGATGAACTGAGCGATTATTACCCCGAGGGCTGGCAGTGCTACAATACTTACGTACCAGACGAAGAAGACGTAGTAAAAGAAGCCAAAAAACTCAATGAATACCGACACATTCCTATCCCTGTAGGCAAGCGGCTGTTAGACGTAGGATGCGGGGGAGGTTCCATTATCCAAGTCTTCAAAAAACTCGGAGTTGAGGTGGCAGGAATTGAGCCTAGCTCCTCAGCAGCAGCAGCAGCCAGGGAATGCGGTATCGATGTTTTCACTGGCACTGTAGAAGAATACGTTGCAGAAAAAGGTACTGACGAAAAGTTTGATGTCATACTCTGTTCACACGTTTTGGGAGCAACGCCTTTGCCTGCAGAAACACTCGACTGCATGAGGCAATTGCTGGCTCCAAACGGTTACATTTGGGTGGCTGTACCGAACGCAGACAGCCCATACGCGCGGCAACTGGGCTGGCGCTGGCACAGCACCGATTATCCTTACAATCTGATCGGTTACACTCCAAAAACCTTGGCTCTAGCCGGCGAAAAGGCAGGTTTGGCAATTCAGCGAAATTACACATACTCTTTGCCGGATAGCCTTCGTTACTCTATCTGTTTGTGGCTGCGCTATCGGTGGTTTGTACCGCACAAAGTTACCCGCTTCTTCCTTTCTGAAGAACGTGTTGATCGCATGGCGAAGGAATTGGACTCGCGCGGCGAAGGTGAGGGAATTATAATGGAATTCTGTCACCCTCAAAGCCTGGATTAAGACGTTTTTACCAAAAGTATTTGATTTGAGATTTGAGATTTGAGATTGAGTGCACGTCGGCGGCTCAGAATCTCAAATCTTTTTTTCTCGCACATATCTTAAAACTTCAAAGTTGGCGTTTGGCAGTTGTGCTGGCTTTGGTGTTGGCTATACTGGGAAAGATTGAACTCTGGACTTATATCAAATCCGACGAAAACCTCCTGTTATCGTGAAACCCAAGCTGAGAAAAGGTTGTGTGTGGGTAGCGCGATTGTTTCAACCCTGGAGGTGTGTACTGTTGGTATCATAAATCACTGCTTCAAATTGCAATTTCACTTTCAACTAACAGCAGCATCCATAGTAAGAGCCAAAAACAACTGTGTCAAAACCCAAGCATATAGTTTTAACATCCCATCCCGACAGATCCGGCACAAAACCTCATCCCATCCACTGGGGAGAAATCGATCCGCTGAAACGGGGGCCTGTGATTGGCAGCCTTACCAAATCGTCTCACCGGAATGCGATCGGCACTCATTCGGGTTCCTACTCTGTTTATCGCGCGCTAGCAGTTGCTTCCGGCGCACTCCAAGCAGATCACCGCCCCGATTTTACCAACACCTCTCCGGCCGCACACATCGGGCCGCACGCGAGTTGGGGCGATCGCAATTTGATTGTTTCTCTCGATCCCTTTGGGGGTTTGGTCAGCGAAGTTTATACTTCATTTATCCAGCAGGGATATGATATTCGACCGACAATTGCTGTCACTAAAGCTCACATTAATATGCCGGAATTGCAAGATGCCATCGCTAAGGGGCGAGTGCAAATTGATGGCAAAATAGTCAAAGCAGGTGGCAATTTAGCAGTAACTAAAGTTGCGATCGATCCGGTGTGGTATTTGCCGGGAATTGCTCGGCGGATTGGGGCTCAAGAAAGCGTTCTCCGCCGTGTCCTGTTCGAGCAAACAGGGGGAATGTTCTCGGATTTAGTGACCCGGCCAGACTTACACGTTTTCTTGCCACCAATTGGCGGAACTACGGTTTATATTATTGGCGATGTCGCGAATATTTCTGACCCGGATAAGCAGTTGGCGGTACGGGTACACGACGAATGCAACGGTTCTGATGTCTTCAGTTCCGATATCTGCACTTGTCGCCCTTATTTGGTACACGGGATGGAAATTTGCATCCAAACGGCACAATCAGGCGGTTCTGGGGTAATTGTTTACTTCCGTAAGGAAGGGAGAGCTTTGGGGGAAGTGACTAAGTTTTTGGTGTACAATGCCAGAAAACGGCAGGAAGGCGGCGATCGCGCTAATGCCTATTTTACACGCACTGAATGTGTGGCGGGAGTTCAAGATATGCGGTTTCAAGAACTAATGCCAGACGTGCTGCACTGGTTGGGGATCTCTCGAATAGACAGTTTAGTTTCGATGAGCGATATGAAATACAATGCGATTATCAATTCTGGCATTCAGGTGGTCGATCGCATCCCTATTCCTGAAGATTGGATTCCCGCAGATGCACAAGTCGAAATCGTCGCCAAAAAAGCCGCCGGCTACTACACGCCTGACCCTGTGCCAGATGCTACAATTCTTGCAGAAGCGATCGGACGCGATTTAGGAGATTAAGAGGGCAAAGACGCGACCGATGGGACGCGAACAATCGCGTCTTTGCTAAATGAAATTTATTGCTGGTTTTTGATCAGTCAGGGTAGGTTATGGCTAATTTGCGTTCTAGTGTGATCGTAAAAACAGATATTTGTGGATATACCGCCAGAGTCAAAAAATTATCTCAGTCGGACTTAAGTAGTTTGTTAAACGAGCATAAAACTTTTGTTTCAGATATTAGCGCCAGAAATGAAGGCAGCGTGATCAAAGGGGAAGGTGATTCATTTTGGATAATTTTTCCCAGCGTCACAGCAGCGGCGGTAGCAGCCATAGAAATGCAGCAAGAATTGAGAGCGCAACAATCTAGCAAGGCGAACGACGAACGATTGGCTATTCGCGTGTCTATTACATTAGGAGATGTCTTGCATCAAGATAAAGATATCTTTGGCGATACGGTGAATTTAACAGCGCGCATAGAATCAGTAACTCCGCCGGATGAAATATATTTGTCCCAAGCAGCCTGGCTGGCGCTCAACAAAGCAGAAGTGCAAACGTCTTTTGTCAACGAGTTTTCTTTGAAAGGGATGAGCGAACCTGAAAAAGTATACAAAGTTGACCAAAGTTACAAAACGCGAATCATCAAGAATCAAGCAATAATTAAAGCAGATTTGAGAGGTTTTATTGCTTATCAAGAATCTAATTCTATCAAAGATGTGGAATATTTGCTCACCAACTTTGATACTTTTGAAAAAACAATTTGTGAAGAATACGGTGGCACAATTCGCAGTATTGTTGGGGATTCGCATTTGTTGACTTTCCCGGAAGCTCACTCAGCCTTAGCGGCAATGGAAAGTCTGTGCGAGAATTGGAAACTTTTTATTGACGCCAATCAAATACCTTGTGGCTTGTCCGTGGGAGTTGCGAAAGGAAATCTATATATATTTAGGTCTTGCACTTACGGAAAAGATATTCACATAGCCGACAGGCTGGAAGATTTAAGTAAAATAGTATCTCCGGGGAAAGAAAAAAACTCGGTGATAGTTTCCGATCAAATAAAACGCGAAGTCAGTGGGTCGAAGTGGGAATATAAGCTGATCAAAATCGATAAAAATGCGATTTTAGATAATCTTTTAGATTACAGTCAGTTTGACTTTTTTCAAGAAAACGATGTTTACCGCTGTTTGGTTGTATGAAGTTGCACAATATTGAACTTGAGATTGTAGAATATCTGAGAACGCCGGCTGCTATTCGCCAAAAGTGCGATCGGCTTTTTGATTTAGCCAGCCAAGACAAACTTCGCTACTTCCGCGTCGATTTATCCCAACTCGACAAAGCAGCAAATTATGTAATTGAGACAACGCGCCAACACTATCCCGATTTTAACATTCCCTTTCACAGTCGCTGGCGACATTTTGAAGCTGGCAACTTGTCGCGACTCCCCGAATTAGATGCAGCTTTAGCAGAATTTGCACCGGTTGAAAAAGCTAAGATAAAATTTGATTTAGCAATTGTCAGCGTTTTGCTCGATGCCGGTGCTGGTGCAGATTGGCAGTATTGTGAACCAGAAACCGGGCAGGTTTACCGCCGTTCTGAAGGGTTAGCAATAGCCAGCTTGCGGATGTTTTGTCAAGGTGTTTTTTCCAGCAATCCCGATTTTCCTTGGCAAGCTGATTATCGGGGGCTTTCTCAATTAAAACTAGAAACCTTAGCTGCTGGATTTCAGGTAAGTCGAGACAATCCGCTAGTTGGTTTAACAGGCAGATTAGAATTACTGCAGCGTTTGGGAAATGCGATTTGCCAGCATCCATTATTATTTGGCAGCGAAAACCCGCGTCCAGGCAATTTGGCAACATACTTGCTCAACAGTGGGGTTTCGAGAGGCAAAACTGTGAATGCTTCTGAAGTATTGAGCGCTGTTTTGACAGGTTTTGGGGAAATTTGGCCGGGAAGATATGCAATTGGTGGCGTTAATTTAGGCGATGTTTGGCGGCATCCGGCTTTAACAGGAGAAAATCTGGGAGATGAATTCGTGCCGTTTCACAAACTGTCGCAGTGGTTGACTTATTCGCTGTTGGAACCGCTGCAAGAACTTGGTTTAGAAGTCGCGGGATTGGATGAGTTAACGGGATTACCGGAGTACCGCAACGGCGGTTTATGTTTGGATATCGGGCTGCTGCGGGCAAAAGATTCGGCTATTTTTGAGCAGAGTTACTTGCCTGGTTCGGAAGTTATAGTAGAATGGCGATCGCTGACTGTGAATCTTTTAGATAAAATTGCCGCAGCTATTCGAGAAAAGCTGCACTTGACTGCGACAGAATTGCCGCTGGTGAAGATTTTGCAAGGAGGAACTTGGGCGGCGGGGCGGAAAATTGCGGGCGAATTGAGGGCTGGTGGAGTGCCACCAATTCAGATTGAAAGTGACGGCACTGTGTTTTAGGGGGAAGAAGGAAGTTCGGCAACGGATTCGCTCGACGGATGTAACGGATGTAACGGATGTAACGGATGTAACGGATGTAACGGATGTAACGGATGTAACGGATGTAACGGATGTCAGGAAGAAGGAAGAAGGAAGAGGGAAGAGGGAAGTTCGGCAACGGATTCGCTCCACGGATGTAACTGATGTAACGGATGTCAGGAAGAGGGAAGAGGGAAGTTCGGCAACGGATTCGCTCCACGGATGTAACTGATGTAACTCATATGTTGCACCATTCTCAATTAGCTTTTTATGAACAGGCTTTCCGGCCTGTTCCACAAAATATAAGTTTTCTTGTGGAACAGGCCGGAAAGCCTGTTGCTGACAATGGTGCAAAATATCAGATGTAACGGATGTCAAGAAGAGGGAAGAAGGAAGAGGGAAGAAGCAAGAAGGAAGAGGGAAAATTATCCCCTCTTCCTACTTAAAATTCAAAATTCAAGCCTGAAAACTATACCTCACACTACACTCCCAACAAGCTGCTTAGCGACAAGTGCGATATTTGACGTGATAAACTAAACCGCGATGAGCCAAATCGAAAGAGTCAACGGTGGCCATGCCGGCACCGCGGGCTGTCATTGCAGCATTTACTCTCATATTTACACTATCACCACAGCGAGACCAAACATTCGCTATAGTGGCTAAGCTATCTCGAACATTGTAGTTAGTTTCGCCACTGAGATTCCGATTAAAAACTGGGCCGCGAGTTCCAGCGAAAAAGTATTCGGCTCGCAGGTTGCCTGTGGTTTTAGGAGCCACGTAGCCGCGATAATCAGCATCGTAGATAGAAATTTGGAAGCCTTGGGGTACTTTGATGGGAATGCTCAGATTGCAGCTTTTTCGGCTTTCTGCTGAGACATTTCCCAGGGCTGCAAACTTGTCAAATAGGATGGTCAGTTCTTGACCATCTGGGCTGACGCTGACGCTGGCGGAGCGATCTGGGCAACCGCTACCGCCGTAGCTTGCACCTAAAATTTGAACGGCAGGATTAGCCAAGGCGGGGCTGATAGAAGCAGTCATTAATGCCGTAGCTAGCAATAGTTTTACAAACTTCATGGATGTTCTCCTTACTTCATAAGTAAAGTTGTGTGTTAGGAGCACCCTAAAAAATTGGAACTGAATTTAGGTAATGTTTTTTAGACGGGGATGTAACGGCTTTCATGTGGAAAGATGAAAAGCCATTACAGCTAAGCTTATGACCTTATGTGAAGTTCCTTCTCAGGTTTTTTCAATTAGTGAATTAATCGAAAAAATAGGTTTTCTGCTGATACTTTCTATGATTCATGTCTGCTCCTAAAAGTTCCGGAAGATTTCGGTGCGAAACTCCGGATCTGTGTTCACAGGCTTGGACGGCTCGCGAGAAAGCGAGCGAGACAAGTCGGGAGGCTTTTGTCCCCGGATATGCGTTCCCAGGCAGAGGGCCGGAAGGAGAGGAAACGAGAGAATGACATATTTGTGTATTTTCAAACCTCGCATATTTAGTGTCGCGCTGCGCGGAAAAAAGGCAAGTGTAGAAGCGAATTTTATTCGCGCGGTATTCCTGTTCTCAATACAGGTTTGATATAAGTAGTCCTGGATGCAGGGGTCACAGAAACCGATTTTTTTTTCGTCAAGAAGGCGTTGATGGCTGATAAGTTAGAATAAAGCTAATTAATTATTCAAAAAAATGAGTGCTAAAGTTACTGTCATTGACCATCCTTTGATACAGCACAAGTTAACTCTGATGCGGCAAACTCAAACGAGCACGGCCAAATTTCGTCAATTGCTGAAAGAGATTGGAATGCTGCTAGCCTATGAAGTGACGCGAGATTTGCCGCTAAAATACGAACTAATAGAAACGCCGATCGCCAAAATGAATGCACCGGTGCTGGCTGCAGAAAAGAAAATTGTGATTATTTCGATTATGCGCGCTGGTCAGGGACTGTTAGATAGTATTTTAGAGCTGATTCCGTCTGCGAGGGTAGGACATATTGGTTTGTACCGCGATCCGACAACTCGGATGGTGATCGAATATTATTTCAAAGTTCCCCAGGATATCGAACAGCGAGATGTTTTAATTGTCGATCCGATGCTGGCTACTGGTAATTCAGCAGTGGCGGCAGTGGATAGGCTGAAAGAAGTTAATCCGAAGTCTATTAAATTTTTGTGCTTGCTGGCGGCACCGGAGGGAGTGGGGCACTTTCACGAACAACACCCTGACGTGCAGATTTATACGGCTGCTGTTGACCAGTGTTTGGACGAGCACGGGTATATTGTACCCGGACTCGGAGATGCGGGCGATCGACTTTACGGCACTATGTGAATTCAATCAAATTATTTTCTGCTGTATATGCCAATACATTCATTTCAAAATAAGTTTACTAACATAATCATTGGTTTGATAGTGCCATACAATGTAAATTGTAAAATTTTAATGTCAGGAAAAGCCTATATATAACAATGGTTGTAGGGTTTTCTTACATTAAATTCGTAAATTGCATGATCTAGATGTATTTACTGCATTTGATGGTTAAATTCTATGCCTTTAGTTTAATTTATTGACAGAATTAGTTATTAAAATAGATGTATGATGCTAACTGTTTGCGATCAACTACTAACATTTTTTTGACGAGGGAAAAAAACAATGGAGACTACAGCACAGAAAGAAGCCCCAACTCAGCCTGTTGAGGAAGTGAAAATTCAGAATATCAACAGTTTGGAGTTTGAGCTTTGGGCTAAAGCAGTGAAACGGCAGATGATTGCAGCACTCTCCAAAAAGGGCGCGATTTGACATCTCTGGGTTTTTTGTGCACAGGTTGTGTTAATTAATTAAATTAACAAAATTTTTGTCTGCATTGTTGTCCGAGTTCGAGAGGAGTAAGGGGAAGAGTTTTGAGATTGCGCTGCTTTCGGAGTTGCGGGAGGGGCAAAAGAAAGAATTTTCCTTTTTCCTAGTTTTGGACGTACAGGTGGAAGGAAGCCGGGTTTTTTTACGAAAATACTTCTGTTGCGATCGGCAGAAATGGTAAAAAACCCCGGTTTCTTTGTGTCAAGAGTGCCTCCGGGACTGTTCAATCTATGGTAAAAAACCCCGGTTTCTTTGTGTCAAGAGTGCCTCCGGGACTGTTCAATCTGCCGAATGCTTTCTGCCAGATTACGATCGCTTGTCAACCGCCGCCAGCAAGCGCAGACTTCCGTCTTGAATCTGCACTGCTTTCACCGTTCCTACAGCAACTCTTTGTTGACCGTTAGCCATCGCTACCTCAATTTTAATCTTGGGGTCAGCCTGTAATCCTAACCGCCCCCAGAGCCACTTGACTTGAGTAGCAGGAAAAGAGCTCACTTCTACATCAGAAAATGGCGAATTAACCCAGCGACTACCATCGTAAAAACTCGCTACCTGCACCTGATACCAAACTTGTTCTCCGGCCAATTTTAACTCATTGTTCGGTTCTGGTTCCAGCCACTCAGCGGGATTGACACTGTTAATTAAAGTAGCAGAACCCATAATTTGACTCTTGTGGTCTTCTAAACTTTCCGCCTGAGAAACTGCTTCCTGAAGTTTGTTGACCAAATTCCGAATTCGAGTTCTTGTTTCGCTGTCAGTATCTGATTGCTGGTCGAGCCAATTCATCGCCTCGCGAGTTCCGTCTTGAGACGCTACAATCAGGGCGCCCCAAGCCTTGACATCGGCGTCAGCGGCATTCACTCTCAAGGCGGCGTCTATGCGGTTCCAGATCCGCCCGCTGTCATTTTTGAGGGTGGTAGCTATTTCGTGACTGTTACTCGGATCGGCTTCAAATACTTGCAAAGCTTCGGTCCAGCGGCCGTCGATCAATTCTGCGAGAACTTGTTGACCGGGACTGGCCCAAGATGCGATCGCTTGAGCCCGAGTAATTTTAGCGTGAAATTCGATCGTTTCTAGCTGAGCTTGCGCGACAGCAGGCCAATTTTTACCCGCTTTCCCCTTCGCCACACGCATGACATTTAATGCTGGAGACCACAGGCCGCTTTTGGCAAGTCGCAGCCCATTTTTGTAAGTCTCGTCATTGACAGCAAATTCTTCTAAAGAAATCGCCGTTAACTGAACTGGGTTCGGCAAAAATTTGCGCGGGCCAATTTGATAAAGGGTAAATTGTGGCTCTAAACCAACTGTTTGGTCGATCGCCAACTGCGGGTTTTCGCCCTTAACAATTTGCTGCCAATTCGGCGGTTGTCCGGCCGCACTCGCCCACTCCAACAGCGGCATTAAATGATTTTGGCTGGGGTTGTAGCGAACGACTTGTCCGTAGGGAATTTTCTTTTCGCCCTGCTTTAGTTGACCACTGACATTAAACCAAATGCCGGAGGCGGGGGGCTTTCCGTCAAATCGCCGCAGTTCTGTTAGGGGTAGGGACTGATTGGAGGCTTGATTGTTAGATGTAGAGTCAGCTAAAGAAGCAATGACAAAAGATTCCGCAGGGCCTTCTAGATTCACAGAACTTGCTAGCTGAAAATACTGCTCTTTATCGGAACTGCGATCGGGAAGCTGCACCCGCTTGTACACCCGAAGTTCGACAATTTGACGACAAGGATTTTTGCAAACAGTAGAAGCCTTAACAGTTCTTTCTACCATCACCGGCAATAGCAAATCGGAAATAGAATTATCGCGGGATTGATCGACGGGAAGCGGCAGGGGTTCTCCGGTTACGAATCCCAATTTGCGGATGCTGGCTTTGATTTGATCGAGAGTTTGGATCGAATCTCTGCTACCTGTAGGCAGGCGCGACCATTCAGGCACAAACTGAGAGATCAACTTGTTGCCATTGGGATCGACGATGAGCTGATAACTCAGCCAAGCGCCGCCTCCCATTAAAGCAGCACAGCCAGCCAAGACGCTGAGGGCTGTCAAATTAGCTATCAGTCTTTTCCAGGGATATCTGGCGCGAGTTCGGGGAGTAGGTATTGGACGCTGGGACTCTTGAAGATTTTTGGGGCGTCTGGTTTGGCGCCGGCGTCTTGTCGGAGGAGGAGCAACTTTGGGATTTTCTGGGGGTTTGGCTCGATTTTTTGAGGGGTTAATTTTGTGTTCCATCATGCCATTTTAGAATTTAGATTTTAGAATTTAGAGTTTAAAATTGCAATAGCCGATCGTACTGCCGACCTATGATATCCCAAGTGTATTGGCTTTCAACGAGCGATCGAGCGTTGACAGAGAGCTCCTGTCTTAGCTGCTGATTTTCAAACAAACTGGCGATCGCCTCAACATACTCGTGAACTTTGTTCGCCCGCAAGGCCCTTATCAGTTGTGGGCCGCCATCGACGGCTAAACCCTCCAAACCTCGATCGCTAGCAACCACGGGAGTTCCCGCAGCCATCGCCTCCAAAGTTTTATTTTTAATCCCAAAACCAATCCGCATCGGCACCACACAAACAGCAGCTTGATGCAAATATTCTGCCACCCTTTGCACCCGGCCTACTACTTGAATTCCGGGAAGTTCCCCCAAGGCGAGCACTTCCGGGACTGGCGAAGCCCCTACTAGGGTGAGGGTAGCATCAGGATAGCGCTGCTGCAAAGGTGGCAGTATTTGCAAACTGAGAAACCGCGCCGCGTCAATATTGGGCAAATTGTTCATTGCGCCTGCAAAAATTAAGGTGTGTCCTCCCGGATCGATCGGCCTATAGGGAAATTGAGTTAAATCCACGCCGTTAGGAATTACATCTATGGGAGGTACAAAAAAATCTTGTTTTCCTCGCACTCGAACCGGAGGCAACAGTAATTCGAGGAGTTGCTCTCTGTCTGTGGATGTTGTCGCAACAATGCGGGAGAATTTGGAACAGTAGCGTTTTTCGTAGCGGGCGAGTAGCGGTAAATTTAGTCGATCGCGCAGGGGTTTTTCGGAGGTGCCGGTTGCTAACATTTCCCTGCAAGTTCCCCAAACGGAACTGTGAATGTTTGCCACTGTCAGCAGTTTTTGCCGCCATTCTGGACGCACGTAAATCTCGTTAACGCTGTGTTCGCAGGTGACAGCATCGCATTTGCCTGCTGTTACCAATTCGTCGGCCCAATTCTGCATTGCTTGGGAGTAGCTTGAGAGTACGTTTGGAGGTGTCCCGGACAACAAAAATCGACTGAATCTGTGGAATTTTCCTATTATTTCAGAGAACCCCCCCTCAGTCCCCCCCTTGTTAAGGGGGGGAGGTAAGAATCCTTCCTCAGTCTCCTGGTGGAGTCTTAGCCCCCCCTTAGCAAGGGGGGGTTGGGGGGGTTCTCGCGGGTTGGGAAAAACTGCCAATTCTGTGACTTGCTGGCGCAATGTGTCGATTTGTGAATCGGTGACATCGGGCGATCGTACAGTGCCGAGAATTACCTCATGTCGCTGGCTCAAGTATTGTAATAAATTAAACGTCCTCACCTGAGTTCCTCCGCGGCTTGGCGGATAGGGAAAAGTCGAGGAAAGCATCAAAATCTTCATGGGATGTGGAAGAAATAAAGTTGCCGCTTGCGCGATAAAATTGATTGATAAAATCTTTTTAACAATCTTCGCACCTATGGACGAATTATCTGTTAAGGCGCTGCTCGAAGACTTGAAAAAGTCCGACGAAACCGTGCGAGATCGGGCAACTACAGAACTCTGGCGCACTTGGTTTAACCAGAAGGGTGAGTATGGGATGCAAATTCTCAGGCGAGCGCAAGTTTCGCTGGATGCAGGCGATGTTCACCACGCTTTGGATTTGCTGACGAAATTGATTGCGGAAGCGCCGGATTTTGCGGAAGCTTGGAACCGACGCGCCGTACTCCACTATACTCAAGGAAATTATAAAAAGTCGATCGACGACTGCGAAATTGTCCTCAAACTCAACCCGGTACATTTTGGGGCGTTGCACGGTCTGGGTTTGTGCTACGCTGCCTTGGGAGAATACCTAAATGCTATTCAAGCTTTTCGTCGCGCTTTGGAAATTCAACCTTTTGCTTTGGTGAATCAAAAGTTAATTCTGGAGTGTACGGCTCGTTTGAGTTAAAATACATTGGCCAAACAGGGCATTGGGCATTGGTGGTTTATTTTCCTGGACTGAAGTGCGAATTTTTTCCACAATTTAAAATTGAAAATAGTCGTAGTGCCGAAAATTAGCGTTTGCATTCCTACTTACAATCGAGTGCATTTGTTGGCAAGTGCGATCGCCAGCGTGCTAGATCAAACTTATACAGATTTTGAATTAATTATCTGTGATGACGGTTCTACTGACAGCACTCCTCTGTTGATGTCGGAATTTGTCGATCGCGGGATTCGCTACATTCGCCACCCGCAGAATATCGGCAAGAGTAATAATATGCGATCGGGCTTTGCGGCAGCAAGGGGTGAGTATTTTATTAAGTTTGACGATGACGATCGCCTGAGCGCGCAATTTCTAGAGCGGACATCTGCTATTTTAGATAAAGACCACAGCATCGATTTTGTCAGTACAGATCACTGGGTGATTGACATTAACAATTATATTGACGAAAACCAGACGAAACTCAATTCGCAGCGGTGGGGCCGCACCGAGTTGTCGGCTGGAATTATTGAAGATTTGCTCTCCACAGTTTTTCTGAGACAGAGTTTGCAAATAGGGGCAACTTTGTTTCGCCGCTGCGCCCTGGAAGAAGTCGGATTTCTGCGGCCGAATTTGCAAAATTGCGAAGATAACGATTTGTTTGTGAGACTTGCGATTGCGGGCAAAAAATGCTATTACTTGCCGGAGCTGTTGATGGAGTATCGAGTTCATGCAGGACAGCAAGGAGTCGATCGGGCAATTCCGTATTTAAGCGATAAATTGCGCTATTTGACCGGCTACGAGTTTGAGTCGGAGAAGTTGGAAACTGTCAGGCTCAAAAGGATTGCCGAAACTCAATTAGCGTTAGGCTTGCGGCTGATTGAGGTGGGTGAAACTGCAAAAGGGCGCCTGATGGTGCGGGCGGGAAAGTCTGTTTCTGCGGCGAAAATGTGGGCGGGTTTGGGATTGTCGTTGCTGCCCGTCGAGTTGCGTCCCAGGGCGTTTGAGCTTGTGCGAGAGTTGATGAAATAACTATCAATAAGAGTTATTAATTCTCACCAGCGGATAATATATTAATTTTAATTACAGTACGGGGTTTTGTCTGGCCTTGAGATTTGCTCAGATTGTGCTAGAGCAAGAACTTGCCGGGGATTGTTCCGAGAGTTGGCAAAAAATAAAAATTCGATATGACACGTTTTACATTAAATTAAGAAATTAAGAAATACTGAAAAATTAAGTATTTACGAGTTTGACATTGATCGGGCACGAGTACAGACCTTTTTTTGGGTCTGCCCTGCTTGTGTTATCGATCATGCCATTCGAGAAAACTTTGGCCCTGAGACTTGGTGAAGGGCTCAAAGTCAGCATTGTTAAATTCTGTCTAGTTTATTAATGCACCACTCATGTCAATCACTAATCGGATTAGTTTTAATAATCTCCAGGGCGACATCTTCGGCGGTGTCACGGCTGCCATCGTCTCGCTGCCCCTGGCCCTCGCCTTCGGGGTCGCCTCGGGAGTCGGGCCGATCGGGGGACTGTACGGTGCCATTTGCGTTGGCTTCTTTGCGGCGCTGTTTGGTGGCACCCCAACACTGATTTCTGAACCCACAGGGCCGATGACTGTGGTGATGACTGCGATCGTCGCATCCCTCACCGCCAGCAATCCCGAACAAGGGCTAGCAATGTCATTTACCGTTGTGATGCTGGCGGGGCTGTTTCAAATCATCTTTGGTATTTTCAAGCTAGGTAAATACGTCACCCTGATGCCCTACAGCGTGATTTCCGGCTTTATGTCGGGAATTGGCGTGATTTTGATCATTCTGCAAATTGCACCGTTTCTGGGTCAAGCCCCTCCCAAGGGCGGTGTTTTGGGCACTTTTATGGCAATTCCGCAGTTGCTGGCAAACGTAAATCCGCCGGAAGCAATTCTGGGTGCCTTGACGGTGGCAATTATTTTCCTGATGCCCAAAAAGCTGAAGAAAATCGTGCCCCCGCAATTGATAGCGCTGATTGTCGGCACGGTAATTTCCATGACTGTGTTTCAGGGCGCGGATATTCGCCGGATTGGGGAAATTCCGGTGGGACTGCCCCCCTTGCAATTGCCGACTTTTTCCGCCGGTCAAATCACGGTGATGTTTGTGGATGCGGTGATGCTGGGGATGCTGGGCTGTATCGATACCTTGCTGACGGCGGTGGTGGCGGACAGTCTGACGCGGACGGAGCACAAGTCCGATAAGGAATTGATCGGTCAAGGAATTGGCAACATCGTATCGGGTATCTGCGGTGGCTTACCGGGCGCCGGGGCAACGATGGGAACTGTGGTCAATATCCAAACAGGCGCGACTTCGGCGTTGTCGGGTTTAACTCGGGCGTTGGTGTTGCTGGTGGTGGTTTTGGGGGCGGCGAAGTTAACTGAACCGATTCCGATGGCGGTGTTGGCGGGGATTGCGCTGAAGGTGGGGATTGATATCCTTGACTGGAGTTTCCTGAAACGATCGCACAAAGTATCTGTTAAGGGTTCCTTGATCATGTACGGGGTGCTGTTTTTGACGGTGTTTGTGGATCTGATTGTGGCGGTGGGTGTGGGCGTCTTTATTGCCAATATCCTGACTATCGAACGGTTGAGTAGTTTGCAGTCTGCAGGAGTGAAGCTGATTTCCGATACGGATGATGAGGTTCTCCTCAGTCAGGAGGAGAAGCAACTCTTGGATCAGGGTAAGGGGCGCGTGTTGCTGTTCTGCTTGAGCGGCCCGATGATTTTTGGGTTGTCAAAGGCGATCTCCCGCGAACACAATGCTATGAAGGATGCGGATGCTTTGGTGATGGATTTGAGTGCTGTGCCCATGCTGGGGGTGACGGCTTCGCTAGCGATCGAAAATGCGATTCGCGATGCCTGTGATAAGGGTTTGCAGGTTTACATTGTCGGTGCCAGCGAGAAAATTCAGCAGCGCTTGCAGAAGTTGGGATTGTTGGATCTGATCGCGCCAGAGCATGTCATGAGCGATCGTACCGCAGCCTTGCGACAAGCGGTCGCTGTGGCTGACAAGAAAGGAATTCCCTTGGGAGTGCCGGCGTAACAAGGCGCGAATTCGCCAAAATAGTAGTGGTTTAGCAGGAGTGTCCGTTTCTCCTGCTATTTCTATGGCTCGATAGCCCCTTTCCTATCGTTTCCGGTTGCATCAGTATTGTTCAAGTATCCAAACAGTCAGTTGTCCCGAAAGCCTGGGGGGGTGACAAAGAGGTCTACGAGATAGACTGTATAAGGGTTGCGGCCCGCATACCTTGTTGATAAAAACGGC
>NZ_JAUBTF010000052.1:0-54866 GCF_036702355.1 Microcoleus sp. D3_18_C4 | reverse complement strand
CGCCCGCCTTTCTCCCCAAATTCTTTACAACTCCTCTTGGGGTGGTGCGCCGCAGGCGCACCCCCTGAACGGTTACTGAAAATCTAATTCTGGAGAAGGCAAGAATACTTCTCAAACCATACCCAGATGATGATTTAGCTTATTTGAGTATTACTCCAATTCTGAGCGCAGGTGAGGAGTGGCGCGAAAAAGCAAACAATTGGGTCACAGGTAAAGGTGTCAATAATCAAGGTCGTGTTAGGTCTGATAATATACCTTCGAGAACAGTAGACGGGCTGTTCTTTCGTTCTCAGAACGAAGTGCTTTTTTACAAAGCTCTTAAATTACTTGGGGTACCCTTTGCTCCATTACCCGTTTTCATTAGAGGTGGTGAAGAATACAAAAGAATTGAACCCGATTTTGTCATTGTTAAAAACGGTGTTGTACTGGTTGTAGAAGTAGATGGTGATACTGTACATAAAGAAACACCAGCAGCAGCACATGATAGGACAGCTATGCTTGCCCATGAGGGGGTTCATATTGAGCGAATCCGAGCCTCAGAGTGCCAAACCGCAGATCAGGCAGTTGCCTGTGCAAAGAGAATGTTGCAGGTTATTGATAAGATTAAATCTTCAAGGTAGATGACGTTGAGTCCGAAAGATTATCTGCATCCGGTGAGCTTGGCCGTTAAAGCGATCGCCGATTTCAAGATAAACTGAGGGCTGCTTATTCGTATCAGCTTTTCTATGCTCATTCCAAATGCAAAAAATGCAGTTGTTGATATTCGTAAACTTCGTGACTACTGCCTCAATCCAGAACACGACGATGGCAAACACAAAGCGCGACTTTTTTCGTCAATTCTTGGGATGACGCCTGACAATGCTGAGGAATTGCGCCAAATTTTGGTTGAAGTTATTCAAACTCACGAAGCTCAGTTAGGGAGGCGGGATGGGTTCGGGCAACGCTACACCCTAGATTTCACGATTGAATGGCAAAATAGAAGTGCAACCCTTCGGAGTGGCTGGATTATTGAGCATGATTCGGATATTCCGAGATTAACAACCTGCTATCCTCTCTAATCTCTGGAGGTAATAAGAGTGACAAAGAATACAATTAAATTACTAGATGTCGTTGCATTGACAGTTGACCTTCCTGAATACAATCTGTGGCGCGGACAAGTAGGGACTGTGGTTGAACTGTTGGCTGATGGTGCAGCGTTTGAGGTTGAATTTAGCGACCGCAACGGACGCACTTATGAATCTGTCGGGCTGTATCCAGAGCAAATCATGGTGTTATACTTTGAGCCAGCATCACCTAATATCAAACCCGAAATGGTTACAGCATAAGCGGCACAATAACTTGCGGACTTTATAAAAAATTGGATTTCAGGTTGATAAGTGAAATAGCTAATAAACCTGCGATCTTTAATGATACCGTTTAATGGGTCAGCAAATTAAATAATCTGGTGGTTCATCAAAATGACGACTCTGACCGTAGAAATTCTTTGTTCTGAGGCGGCAATATTTTCAGCAGCCGAGTCTCAACACCCAGAACCTCTGCTTTATGGCATCACAGACGGAAAGGCTGTTGGGACATATTTGGAGCAAAAGTTCAGACTCTATCTCAAGCAAAAATATGAATTTATAGATGGTAATTCAGCAAGCGGCATCGATTTCCCTGGGCTACTGGTTGACGTGAAGGTAACAAGCATTAGGCAACCGCAGTCGTCATGTCCTTTCAAATCTGCAAGGCAAAAGATTTTTGGGCTGGGATATTCACTGATTATCTTTGTTTACGAAAAGACAGACAACAGTACGATCCGAACTGCAACCCTGAATATTTTGCATACAATTTACGTGAGTGCCGAAAGAACAGCAGATTTTCAAATGACCCGTGGAATTCGTAATATTTTAGACAATGAAGGCAATAAAGATGATTTGCTTGCTTTCATGTTTGACAAAAATTTACCTGTTGACGAAATTGAAGCAGGTAACATTGCAGACGAAATACTGAGAAACCCACCAGTGCAAGGTTTTTTGACGATTTCTAATGCGTTGCAATGGCGACGTCAGTATGGAAGAGTCATTGAGCGTGCTGGACAACAGGAAGGGGTTATCGCAGTTTATCAATCTAACCGATGAGTTCCAACGATCGCAAAACCAAACTAGAATATGGGGATTTTCAGACACCGCTGGCATTAGCCGAGATGGTGTGTCGGAAATTGATAGAACTAGATGTTAACCCCAAAGTCATCATTGAGCCAACTTGCGGCATAGGTAATTTCATTAAAGCTGCTGCAAATTCGTTTCCATCCGCCAGCCATATTATCGGGGTTGAAATCAATCAAAGTTATTTAAGAGAATTAACAGCTAAGCATGAATTGTTAGAGGATGAAAGATGTGAGGTTAAGCACGGAGATTTTTTTGAATTTGACTGGACATCATTAATCAACCAATTCAATCATAGGGTGCTGGTACTTGGCAACTTTCCTTGGGTAACAAACTCACAACAAGGAACTATTGGCAGTGAAAACTTGCCGAAAAAAACTAATTTTCAAAAGCACACTGGCTTAGATGCACTAACAGGTAAAAGTAACTTCGATATATCAGAATGGATGCTGATCCATGCGATACAATGGTTGCAAAATCGTGACGCCACTCTGGCAATGCTTTGCAAGACTTCCGTGGCGAGAAAGTTATTGAGTTACATTCATTCAAAAAAACTTAATCTCGCTAGCTGTGCAACTTACAAAATAGATGCTAAAAAATATTTTGATGCAAATGTTGATGCCTGTCTGTTATTCTGCAAGTTTGACTTAAGTTCACAAAACTACTTCTGCGATGTATTTAGCAGTTTAGAAAGTTCAGATTGTCACCGAATCGGACATCACAACAATCTCCTGGTTAAAGATATAGATTCTTTCAAGAAGTTTAGTAATTTATATGCTGTAAATTTAGGAACGAAATGGCGATCGGGCGTCAAGCATGACTGCTCGAATGTGATGGAGTTTCGGAAAATTGATAATTTGTTTGTCAATGGATTTGGGGAATCTGTCGAGCTTGAGGAAACTTATCTATTTCCGCTACTTAAAGGATCGGATGTTGCTCAAAATCGCATTAATGCTACAGATCGATATATCTTAGTTACTCAAAAATTTATCGGTGAATCAACCGAAAATATCAAAACTATAGCCCCTAAAACCGGACGTTATCTAGAGAAGTGCGGGCAATATCTAGATAATCGCAAAAGCAAAATTTACCAAAATAACCCTCGCTTTTCGATTTTTGGAGTAGGCGATTATAGCTTCCAACCTTGGAAAATTGCGATTTGCGGGCTTTATAAAAAATTGGATTTTAGGTTAATCGGTGAAATAGCTAATAAACCTGCAATTTTCGATGATACTGTTTACTTTCTCAGCTTTGACAGCGAGAGAGTTGCACGTCAAACTTTTGAGCTTTTGAATTCACCGACGGCAATTAACTTTTATTCAGCACTCGTATTTTGGGATGAAAAGCGCCCGATTAAATCCAGCATTTTAAATTGTCTGAATCTAGCAAGGCTGGCAGATTCGTAATTTTTAACCGCAGATGCCCGCAGATAAACGCAGATAAATAGAGATATAATTGATATTATCGGTATTTCTGAAAACCTATGACTCAAGCTTTACCCAAACTCGTAAACTTCGAGGAATTTGTGGACTGGCTGCCTGAAAATTCGGCGGTACGCTACGAACTGCATAATGGAGATATTGTTGAGATGGCACAACCAGTAGGCGAACATGAGGAAGTTAAAGGCTTTCTTACAATCAAAGTTTCCGTTGCAATCGATCGTCTGGGGTTGCCATACAGTATCCCCAACCAAGTGATAGTTAGACCTCCTGAAAAAGATTCTGGTTATTTCCCCGATGTGTTGGTGCTAAATCGTGCAAATCTGGTAAATGAAACATTGTGGAAAAAACAATCTATCCTCAGTTGGGGTGCATCGATACCGTTGGTAATTGAGGTTGTGTCAACCAATTGGCGCGATGATTACTATTTGAAATATGCTGATTATGAGGAGATGGGTATCCCTGAATATTGGATTGTGGATTATGCTGCGTTGGGTGGACGCAATTTTATTGGCAATCCCAAACAACCGACAATTTCTGTGTGTAACTTGGTTGATGGTGAATATCAAGTCCTCAAGTTTCGAGAGAATGATCGGATTGTGTCGCAAACTTTTCCTGATTTGAACCTCACAGCAAACCAGATTTTTCAAGCTGGTTTAGTATAAGCTGATATCTTGCAGATTGGATTTTTTAACCGCAGATGCACGCAGATGAGTACACAGGAATTACTCACCAAAAGCAAAGAAACCGGGTTTTTGGAAAATTCTGCGGGTGTAACGAAGTATTTCGCAAAAAACCCGGTTTCTGACTACTCGTGGGTAAGCCTTATAAACGTAAAATATCGTTTACGGTTGTTGCTGAATGATTAAACGGCAGAGAACACAGAGGACACAGAGTCAGAGATTGAGAGAGATGAATAATTTCGATGCCAATGGATTTGAGATCGGGACATTTTTCATAGCAATCCGCGATAGCGAATAAACACCAACAGCACCGCCCACGATCCTAATGCGACTTTGACTGCAACCAGGATATTGAGCAAGGGGAGAATGCCACCGCTGAAAAGTGTGCCTAACTCTCCGTGGGGTAACTCATATCCTGACAGAGTGATAACGGACAATACAATGAAAACAAGTACCGAAACCTTCTCCAAAGTCGCGGCGTGCCAGCGCTGGTAGATTTCTTGCATCCACTGCGGTGATGAGGTAATCGCTACTAAGCCGATCGCAGTTCCCCCCGCTACACCCGCTGCAAAACCACCGCCTGGACTTAAATGCCCGCGAATTGCTAGTTCGATACCCACCAAGGCAGCAATCGTCGCTCCCAATCGCGCCAAAATAATCGATGGTTGATCGGTAAACTGATATATGGCGCAGGAGGGACTTTCATTGGCTAGCATAAAACTTGCACCTAAGATGGCGATCGTAAATACTACTACTTCAAAGATCGTGTCGTACAGCCGATTTCGCAAAATGATACCGGAAACCGCATTGGATACTCCACTATCTTGAACAACCAATTCGACGATCGAACTTTGCTGCGATAAGTCCATTGTGGGATTAGCGATTAGCAGCATTTTGACAAACAGCGCTATTCCTGATAAAAAGTAAACCCACTTCATCAATGCTTGTCCTCTGCGTCTGGTGTATTTACATAGGTTAGGGTTGTCCCTGGTGATGAAAGTTCGGTTTGCATGATGTCGTAGACACGCCGAACTCTGATTGCGGTGTTATAAAGTTGCGCTTCGCCGCTGTGTTCTAGTTGGCCTTCTGGGGAACAAGCTGCATGAACTTCTTTTTCCATCAGCGCCCGCTGCAATGCCTGTGCACTCGCATAGGGAACCAGTTCCAGGCGCATATGGCGTTTCTGAAAAACTGTGCGGATGTCATCTATCAGTTGCTTAAAATGACCTGCGGTTTTGTCATTTGGTATAGCATCGCCCTCTGTCCCCTCTTCGATTACACCCAGACGCAGCACGAGGGATGAACGCACCGTCACTGCATAAAGTGTAATCGCCAGCAGGGTGCCCATCAAGGCTTCGGTCAAGCCCACATCCCCCGCGCCTAAAATTGTATACACCAAGGCCGCGATCGCTCCCAATACCCCCCGCAGTACCAATGCGTGGTATGGATTGACCTGAAATACCACCATACCAGCAGCTAACGGTAGCAGAGCGACGAGGACATAAATGTAGCTATTATCGTTCATAGTTACTCCCTGTTTTGGAACAATAGGCCAACACATATCCCAGCATGGTGTTCCAGATTGCTAAGCAAATGATCGCCAGAATCAGCAGGGGCCATTTACTGGGTATTTGCAGCAGCAATCCGACGAGGATCGCCATCGAACCCAGCGTATCTGATACCGAAAGACTGTGCAGTTTATATAAAACCGATCGCTTCCCAAGTAGGAAAGAAGTACCCCAAAACCAGAAAAAAATCCCTATACCGATGCAGGTATAGCTCAATACATCTATTACGATCATGCTTCAGTGATACGTTTGATTATTTGTGCCAACAACATCAATCCAGCATTACCCACACTGAGGATAATCGCCGCCACCACACCGATCATCCAATCATCGCGCCAGACGGATATGACGAGAGCGATGATTGCCGCCTTGGTCGATATACTGGCAAACGCCAACATTGTCTGCCAGATATCATGATCTTTCCATACCTCGTACATGGGTATGAGCAGAGCCAAAATCATGGCAATTAAAATCAAGTTGTTCAAGTTGTTCAATTGTGTTCACTCCTGATTTTTTCTTACTTAGCTCAATCAAAATTATTCATTTCTCTCTTCTCTTCTCTGACTCTGCCTCAATAGCGGTTAAATCCTCAGAAACAAAGTTTAGCTATGTGTTTGATGTCCGTCGCACTCGGTGTACTTCGTAAAAACCCTCTTCGTGATATTTCACGACAATCGTCTTAGGAGTAAAAGTAATCAGGAAGACATCTAGGAATATCAGCAAGGGCGATCGATGGTTTGGCACTTTTTCCATGATCACATCTTCGTGTCTGTGGGGACGGAGGATGAGTTCAAACGCTTCTAAATAAGCTATAGGAATCGCCATGAAGATTTTACCCAACACCCCCAACCATTCCCTCAAAGGTTCCGGAGGTGCGTAGCTGCGCGGCAACAGGAAAGCAATGATGAAGCCGATCGCAATATTTGCCAAACTCAAATCGGCTGTCAGTAGAAACCAGATCGTCAGTCTTAATATTAGCTGTCCAATCATGTGGGTAATGCCATCCAGAATAGTAGGAGCGAAATTAAGCTCATAAAACCGACCAAATGATCGAATTCTTCAAGCATACGTGGCAGTTTGATTGCCGTGCGTTGAAAAATTAGAAAATAGGCTGACCAACCAACGCCGATGATGGCGATCGCCTTAAGCATATTTTCCAGCGTATAAGCCTGAAGATCAAAAGCATTGGCTCCAATCAGCCCAGCTAGCAACAGCAACACCGCAGGCCAAAAACCGGGTTTGGCTGCTGTTTGTCCGCCACGGGGTAGAAAGATGAATTTAGCAAAAGAGATTGCTGTTCCGACTGCTGCGACATTCATCGCGATCACTTGCCAGGAACCCAAATTCTTCACCGTCAACGCCTTTGCCCCAAAGCCAACTAACAAGGGAAAGCCAGAGATTGATAAGCTAGCTATGACTAAGGCAATCCAGATCTTGGTATCGATCGGCTTCTGTTTCAATTCTTTCAGATTACGACTCGGTAACGATCCTGCAATCAGAAACAGCGACGATTTGACCAAACCGTGGGCCAGCGCATAAAACCCACCCACGGACGGTGCAGCGAGGATAAAGCCCAACTGCGAAACCGTGTGAAAAGCCAACATCCGTTTGCTATCTTTTTCTAAAACGGCATAGAACACGCCCAGCAGCGCCGTCCCGACGCCAAAGATTTGGACGATGGGTGCCACCTCCTCCACCATCAGCGCACAGCGCACGAGGGGATATACCCCCGCTTTGACCACAATCCCTGACAGCAAAGCCGACACAGGCGTTTCTGCTTCCGAGTGAGTTAACGGTAGCCATAGCCCCGATACAAACACACCTCCCTTAACCAAGAGTCCCATAAAGATCAGAGCGATCGCCTCTGGGGGTGCTGCGCCCAAGCCGGCAAAACTAAACGAATGACTTGCCTTATAAACCAGCACGGCACCGACTAGATAAAACAGCATTGCCGTGTTGCTAATAAATAGATAGCGCAAAGCCACCCAAATCGAGCGATCGGTGCGAGGATAGGCAATCAAGAGAAACGCCGCAATGCCGCTGACCTCTAACCCCACATATAAACTGATAAAGTCACTAGAGGCAAAGGCCGCATTCAGGCTGCCGTGTACCATCAGAATTTGTGCATAAAAAAATGCCGTCTTATCTGTGGGCCAACAGTAGATAATCACCGCTGCCGTGACTAAGGCATTGGTTAAGATGAAATAGCCGCTCAAGCGATCGACTAACAACGTGACACTGAAATTATCCAGTAACTCCAGCGTCACCGCTGACGGCATAACAAAAAGCTGGAACGCATAGGCAGCGGACGCGATCGCTCCGAATATTGCGAGATACTTGTCAAGCTTCGGAATCAAATAAATAGTAAACCCGACAAAAAACGGGAGTCCAATCCAGGCTAGCGTCAGGGTATTCATGGGGTATTATTCATCTCGATTTCGTTACTTTCTAATGTCGGATTATCTCGTGCCAGCTTCATCACACTGACCAGCATTAAAGCCTGAATCGAAAAGCCGATCACGATCGCCGTTAAGATCACCGCCTGGGGAACCGGATCGGCGTAATCGACGTTTTTGCCCTTTGAAATAATTGGTGTCAGCCAGCCTTCTCGCGATGCCACCACCACGTAATAGGCTATAACCCCTGTACTCATGACATCCATACAGACGATTTTCATGATCAGGTTCTTTTTGAAGATGATACCAAAAAATCCGCAAAATACTGTCGCCAATACCAATGCTTCTAACATGGAAATTGCCTGTTGGATAAGGGGTTTTTGTTATTATATTTGAAGAGACGTATATTATTTCTAATGAGACTTAGACATTTTCTAGCTGCTCAAAGACCTGAAAAGCTGTCTAGGTAAGGCAAAGAGTTTGATGCCCTGTCAGAGCTGAAACCCTTGTCAGCTCTGAACCGATCCCAATTCAACCTCAAACCCTTTACCTGTCAGCGTTTGCAGCCATTGTTGACGTGATTTTTGTTTAAGTCCCGTTAACGAATCTGTGGCCGACAACGAAGTCCGATCGTCCATCAAACCCGGTTTCAGACCACCCGTGCGTCCAGAAGTGTTCAATTTCACTGGGGCGAACATCACTAAGTTCAATCATTCCGCAAGGCTGCGATCGGATCTAAGCGAGCCGCATTCCGAGCCGGCAATACTCCCGCCAATAAGCCTACAGTAAAAGATAGCCCAAAACCCGCCGCGATCGACCATACAGAAACCACAAACGGAAATTTGAACGCTGTCGAGGCCCCAAAGGCGATCGCAATTCCCAACCCAATACCCGCCGTTCCCCCCACCGTGGAAACTAAAATAGATTCGGCCATAAATTGAATGAGAATTGCTGCATTAGTAGCGCCTACCGCTTTGCGAATCCCGATTTCCTTAGTGCGTTCCACAACAGACACCAACATAATATTAGCAATACCGATGCCGCCAACCACCAAAGAAATTCCGGCGATCGCTCCCACCATAACGGTAAATAAACCGATCACATTGCTAAAAGTATTAACTATTTCAGCTTGATTGACAACTCGAAAATCATCCGGTTGTGGCGGATAAATATTGTGGCGCAAGCGCATGATATTTTCCACTTGAAATTGAGCATCTGCTAAATCAGCTTCTGCCGCAGTTTCCAACCAAAAACCCGATATTGCAATCCCCGCTAAAGAATTTCTCCCCACAATCCGCGAAGACATATTTTTGAGGGGAATATACACTCGATCGTCCTGATCAGTTCCCCCTACAGACCCCTTAGTTTCCATCACTCCAATGACCTTGTAGCGGTTTCCCTGAATACGAATATCGGAGGATAGCGCATTAGCTCCGGCTCCAAAAAGTTCGTCTCGCACCTTAGAACCGAGGACAACTACAGGCTCAGCAGCATTCAATTCATCCTCGTTAAAAAACCGTCCTTCTTGGGGTTGAATGTTCTTCACATCGGGATAGTTTAAATCCGTCCCCAAAATCGAAGTAAATGAATTTTGTCCGCCGTAAACGACTTGCACTTGTCGCTGCAAATAAGCCGAAATTGCCTTAACTGCAGGAGCTTGTTTGCCGATCGCCTTAGCGTCATCCCAAGTCAGGGTACTAGCAGAACCGCTTCCCTGACTGACACCGCCCGATCGCGAAGCACCGGATAAAACTAACAGCACATTTGTACCCAAAGCTTTTAACTGTTCTTCAGTTGATTTTTGCACTCCCTGTCCCACCGAAGTAATAGCAATTACCGAAGATATCCCAATAATTACGCCCAGCATAGTTAAACTGGTACGCAACTTATTATTCCACAGCGCCTCTGTCGCCATGAACGCAATTTGAACGTTAGAGATTTTGTTGGTGCGGGGGCGAGTCTGTAATTTCATGTTGTTTGTTATTTATTATTTATTATTTGGTGGTAACTTCTAAGAATTATGCCTAAATTAGTCCCTAATTTATCACCTGACGATGCAACCGGAAACGATATGATTTGTGGCACGACTCGCCGGGAGTTGAAACCCCCGTCTCATAGCTAAAGTCGGTTGAAACCGACTGAAAATTCGTCTGATGATGCAGCCGGAAACGATATGATTTGTGGCACGATCCGCCGGGGGTTTCAACCCCCGTCTCATAGCTAAAGTCGGTTGAAACCGACTGAAAATTCGTCTGAAACTGATGTAGATCAACTAACTCTTCAGTCCTCTTTCAGAGGACTTTCGCTATGAGACAGGGATTTCAATCCCTGGCGGACTCTACGACGAACCAACTAGCCCCGACTGCGCGGACTAACTAACGCAAGCGCGTTCCCCCACCCGGTTGCAAACCCGGAATCCCGCCCGGCGATGGATTTTGGGATCTAGGCCGCAATCCCGGAGGGAAACTAAGCAGCACTTTTTCATTTCCTTTCAAACCCGATCGCACTTCCGTCTTATCATCCACCGTCATACCAGTCTTAATCGGCATAAAAGCAGGTTTACCATCTTCTCCACCCGCAACAAAAACCCCCGTTTCCCTTTGTTGGCGGACAATTGCCGCAGTCGGAACTACCAAAACATTTTTAAGTTCACCAGCCTTAAACTCAACATTCACATTCATGCCCGATCGCAGGATTTGTTTATCATCATTAATAATTGCCGCTTTTACCTCAAAACTTGTCACATTTTGCTGGACGATCGACTGAGGCGAAATTTGACTGATTTTACCTACAAAAGTCTTTCCCGCAAAAGCATCAGCTTGAATAGACGCAGCCTGGCCGATCCGAATCTGAGAAATATTTGTTTCTGCGACGTTTGCTACTAATTGATTTTTGGAAGCTAAGGACAAAATCGAAGAAGAAGTCGCCGAAGAAACCGCACTACCTGCCGTAGTGGGAGTCACAAAAGCGCCCGGATCGGCGTACTTGCGGGTAACAGTGCCGGTGAAAGGAGCCCGCAGTACAGTGTCGTTAACCTGCGCTTGAACGCTTTGCAGGCTGCCTCTAGCGGCGAGAACTTGAGCGCGGGCTTGGGCGATGTCTTCCGGGCGAGAACCGGCTTCTAGTAGCGCCAAAGCTTGCTGTTTTTGCTCGACGGCGGCCTGCCCCCCAGCGATGTCTTCCGGGCGTGCGCCCGATCGCGCCAGGGCCAAAGCTTGCCGTTTTTGCTCCACAGCGGCCCGCCCCGCAGCGATTTCTTCCGGGCGTGCCCCCGATCGCGCCAGGGTCAAAGCTTGCCGTTTTTGCTCCACAGCAGCCCGCGCAGAAGCGATTTCTTCGGGGCGAGCACCCGCTTGCAGCAAAGCTACAGCTTGTTCGGCTTGCCTGACTTGCGTTTGAGATCGATCGCGCGCGGTGCGGGAGTTGTTGACAACTTGCAAAGCAATGGCTCCGGCATTATAGAGTTCCTGATTTCTCTGAAAGTCTTCCTCAGCTTGGTTTTTGGCGTATTCGGCATCTCTGAGTTGGGCGATCGCTTGTGCGATGTCTTCAGGGCGATTGCCCTTAAGCAATTTTTGTAAATTTGCCTGTTGTTCAGCTAGTTGTGCCTCAGCTACGGCAATATCTTGGGTTCGATTGCCGTTGAGCAATTTTTGCAAGGTTGCCTGTTGTTCTGCTAACGCTGCCTCAGCTACAGCAATGTCTTGGGTGCGATTGCCGTTGACCAATTTTTCCAGACTTGCCTGTTGTTCTGTTAACACTGCCTTAGCCACAGCAATATCCTGCGATCGAGTGCCGTTGACCAATTTTTCCAGGTTTGCTTCTGCGGCTGCGAGTTGTCCGCGAGTTTGGGTAAGTTGGCCTTGGAGGTTGGAGTCATCCATGTAGGCGAGAATCTGCCCTTGTTCAACCTTATCTCCTTCCTTGACAAGCAAACTTTTGAGCATTCCTGAAGTTTTGGGGCTGACGTTAACGGAACGTTCGGGCACAATTGTGCCGTTTGCCGAAATTGTAATCGGCAGGTTCACCCTTTCGACAGCAACGGTTTTTTCCCTGCCTCTGGTTTCGCGGCTGGATTTGACTGTTAACTGGCTGTAAGCTGTGTAGCCGACTCCTGCAAGCAGGGATGTGGCCAGGAGTCCGCTAAGCCACGGAGTCAGCTCTTTTTTAATCTGAAAGTGCTTTACTAAGTACATATAAATTAGACCGATCGGGCGTCTGTTCAATTTAGACCCATCGGGAACCGAAAACGTTCAATTTAAGTCTCATCGAGTTTTTGCGTTTGTGGTGGCGCCAAGTCACTCACAGTCCTGGACGACTTAAACATGACTCTAGAGAAAGAACCTCACGCTAAAATTTATCCCACCTTTGGCACCAGCGAGCGTGTCACACCACGACTTTTGGGATGAGTGAGCATTTTGGGCTGGCGATCGCGAAGCATAAATAATTGTTAACAATACTTCGGACAGTTTTTGATTGCCAACCGTAGAATAAGGGTTTCAAGGCGATTCGGCGATCGAACTACCAACGGAAAATCGAGGGTTTCAGCCTAAGAACTAAAAACAGTCCGGACTATTGAAGCGATCGAGGTATAACAAATCATTGGAGCGGACAAACACCTATGATTTTAGTCAAGCTGAAGTTATCGGTGAGCGCAAAGCATAAATAATTGTTAAGCGATCGATGCCTAAAGAATCATTGGATCTGACAAACTCGCAATATTTGAGGTTTGAGTCAGAGGCGATCGTTTTCCGCTCAATTTAGGCGTTAGGTTGCAGTTATTTCAAGATACAGATGTTCCCTTAAAGTCATTGGGTAGTGATATATGGCTGAAATTAATAACAGAAATAAATTAAGTCAAAAATTTTCTAATTGCTTTGAAAACCAGCTTAAACCCATCGTGCAGTTCTTGATATATTTAAGAGTGCCTCTGACAGTTGCAATCGCAGCTTGGTATTTTTTTACCCAGATCGATCAAACCATTGAGGTCTATCGTGTAATTGCTTTCGATAAGAATGTATCTCAGGCAGTTTTTTCTACAGTATTTGTTGTTTTGCTTTCACTTGGTGTGTGGTTCGCGGCACGTTTACATGAGAAATGCTATGAAGCTCGTCTTCCTGAATTCTACAAGCCAAAATTCGATTGCTTCTACAAAAATGCACCTCGTTTGCTAGGTGCTATACCACTGGGTAGCCTTGCTTATGGCAATTGGGCTACCCAAAACACATTGCATAACTTATCAGATCCTACTCCCAAAAATTTTTTGCTAGTGTGGATGTTTAGCAATATAGTTTTATTAGTAATTTTATCTTATTTAATAATAAAACGTATTGAAATTTTAAAAGACTCAAAGTGCCTAGGTTCCTTTGCCTCTAATAAGAAGGGGGAAGGTTTATTTGGGCAAAAATTTGAAAATATCTTTGTTAATCTAGCCGGCTTTGTTTTTATTGTTTTATCTTTGCCTATGATCGTGGCAGCAAAAGATTCACAGTTGTCTTTTGGTTTAGTTGCGGTTTTTCTGTTGCTCGTATTTTTTAATGTGGCGCTGTTTTCTTGGCAACACACGGTAAAATCACGAATTACAGTTGTTAGGACTTGTTCAATTTCTCTGCTGGCCTCCCTCGCATTAGGGTTGATATTGCCTCCAACATTTCTTCCAGATCGGCTGGGTTCAATTAGTGTGGTGGCAATATCATTGGCGATTGTGGTGGTTGTTTTTTCAACAATTTACGACTGGGGTCTGCAAACCAAAATACCTGGGATTACGATTCTCATCGTGTTGATTGTTGTTTCTAGCAATTTTAATTTTAATGACAATCATCGCTTTCGACAGTTTAGCAAACCCGAAAAGTCAGTCCTTCCAGCTTTAGAATCTAGTTTTCAGCAATGGTTAGCTAATCGCCCCGATCTCGATCAATTCTCAAATAAACCCTATCCTGTCTATATCGCTGCGGCTCAAGGTGGGGGTATCTATGCCGCTTATCATGCAGCGACAGCCTTCACAAAGGTAACAGAATATTTTCCAAGTTTTCCTCAGCATATATTTGCAATCAGTAGTGTTTCTGGCGGTAGCTTGGGGGCTTCTGCCTTTTCAAGTTTGGTGAAATTTGGTGGAATTAGTGGTAAATCCCTTAGCCAAACGGCTAGCAAACTGTTTAGCAGTGACTTGCTTACGCCCCTCCTAACGATGGGGCTATTCCCTGACCTGATTCAACGATTTATCTTTTTCCCAATATACGATTGGGATCGGGGAAGAGGTCTGGAAGTTGCGTTTGAAAAAGCTTGGGATAAGCTGTCTCTTCCAAATCAAGATAATCCCTTGCGGCAGTCTTTTTACCAACACTGGCAGCCCCAGGGCATCGCCCCTGCACTGGTTCTCAACACAACTGTTGTCGAAACTGGCGATCGCCTGGTGATCAGCCCCTTTCAGATTAACTTGCCCAACAAAGAAAATATTGCCATTGATGAACCCGATCTAGATTTGAAACTGAGTACAGCGGCTGGCCTCAGTGCTCGTTTTCCCTACTTCACCCCTGTAGGGTGGTACCAACGCAGTAAGGACAAAAGTAAATTGCATTTGGCTGATGGCGGTTATTTTGATAATTCTGGTATTCCTACTGCTTTGGACATTGGACGCAGCTTACAGCGACTTAAGGGTTACGGAACAACCTTTGAAATTGTCTACCTATCCTTAATTGATGGGCAATTTAACGAGCCTACAACTCAACTCAAGAGAGAAGGACTGAACGAGGCTTTATCGCCAGTTCGTGCCTTGTTTAGTGCGCGCAAGTCCCGCAGCCGCAGTGCTGTTGAGTTGTCTACATTCACGGTCAATGATGGGATTGATGATCCACTCAAATATAAATTCAGAACCTTGTTCCTGAAAAAGTCAGGTGATGGCGTTAAGTTGCCTCTGGGTTGGCTCATCTCTAAGCACTCAAGGGACTTTATCGATCAGCAGACACCTGACCCCAAAGCAAGACCCTGTGATATCAAAAAATTCCGACAAGCCATTGCAAACGGTCGGGTGGTTATGGATGACAATCATAACCTTTGTGTGATCACATCGATTGGCAACGATTTGAGTTAGATTAAGCTAATGTCTAGCCATCTACACCTACTGTCTATTTAGCAAAGGCGGAGCGTGGAATCCTTAAGCTAACGGCGCAACCTAACAATTCGGTTGGAGTGGATTGTTGAAAGTTGCTGGTGGTGCTACGAGTGTTATTTGCAACAGCTCAACCGGAACTTTATACTACCAGCGAAAAGTCCGTTGAGCTTGTCGGTGTCAGTTCTAGATAAGGCAAGCAATAATAGTTGGCTTTGTTGTTAAGTTTGGAAAGGTTAAAAGCGATCGCAAAACACAAATAATTGTTAAGCAAAAAGTCTTTTTGTCTGCGATCGCATCGATCGAACTTTTCAAAAGTTCGATCGCCAATTGCCTACTCAACAAACAGCCACTACACCCAACTCTGTAATCGCCGCCTCCGGGCCCACCAAAGAAACATAGGGTTCTACAAAATATTTCTTAGCAGCATCCCGCGCTTCTGAAGCTGTCACCTGTGCAATTTCTTCTTGAAATTGCTGGTCAAATTTAATTCCCAATCCCAAAATTTCGTACCAACCTAAAACTTGGGCAATTTGCGAATTAGTTTGTTTTCCTAAAGCATATTGACCGAGCATTTTATTCTTGCAAGCTTGCAATTCTTCCTCGCTTAGTTCGGTGTTGGCGAGTCGATCGACTTCTGCGCGCAATCCTTCAAAAGCAGTCGCCGTATTTTCCGGCGCCGTACCCATGTACACGACAAACTGAGCCGTGTCCAAGCGCGTCGCATAGACCGCAGAAACGTCGTAAGCCAAGCCCCGCTTTTCCCGCAATTCCACAAACAACCGGCTCGACAAACCGTTACCCAAATAAGTATTCAGCAACTTAATCGCTGCGTAGTCGGGATTTTTGACAGAGGGTGCGAGGTAGCCCAGCATAATCACTGATTGCTGGGTATCTTGCGCCGTAACGACCGATTGAGGGGAGGGGTAGAGAGGGGGGACGGTTAAAGTTGGCAGGGGTGTTAAAGGCGCTTTCCAGTCCCCAAAAGTTCGATCGATCAGGGCGATCGCATCTTCGGTGGATATTCTGCCGGCTACCGAAATAACTACATTATCGGGACGGAAATAGGTTTTGTGGAACTGTTCGAGCTCGTTTCTGGTGAGCTTTGACATGGTAGCTTCCGTGCCCAAGGGAGAAAAAGCATAGGGGTGTTCCTGGTACATAGCGTGCCGCAATTGCTCGAAGGCGATCGCAAATGGCTGTTCTTGTTGCGATCGAATTGCCGATATGGCAATGCGGCGTTCAAGTTCGACTTCAGCTTCCGGGAAATTGGGCGATCGGGTCAATTGCGCCGCTAACTCCAAAATCTCCTCAAAATCCGCAGAAACCGTCTTCAAACTCACTAAAAAATAGTCTGTAGTAGAGTCGGCACTCAACCTCGCTCCCACCGATTCTACACGCTCGGCAATTTCCAGCGAAGACAGTTGATCGGTTCCCTTAGTCATTACCGCCGACAGCAAGTGACACAATCCTGCTTGTTCCGGCTGCACGTAGCGACTGCCGGCCCGCAGGAATATCCTAGCTGCAATAATATCTGCTGCTGGATTTTCTGCTGCTAAGACAACAATACCGTTGTCTAAAACCGTGCGCTGGATTTCATTTTTCATTGAATTCTTTGTTAACTGTTGACTGTTGACTGTTGGCTGTTCGCTATTGGCTGTTGACTGTTCGCTGTTGATTGTTGACCACAGTAACAGATACATTTAACCCGGTAAATCTAGGAATCCACCTAAATCTACTTTGTATGACATATGCTTAATATGCTTAAAACGATGATGACTTAATGTAACCATCGCTCTTGCTATTTTAGCTGCAAGTCTTCTCTTACCTTTTTTCAATTAATCGTCAACCGTCAACCGTTATTAGATTGGTTTGAGTACCACGGCTGTATAGCGGCGGGGAGAAAGATATTGTTGAGCTAGGCGCTGAAGGTCTAATGGGCCAAATGCTTTAATCCTGGTGGGATAGCTAAGCGCTAATTCTGCAGTGGCGATCGTATTGTAATATCCGTAAAGACCGGCTAACTGTCCCGGCGTTTCGAGCGAGAAAGCAAAATCGTTGCACAGCAAACGCTTACAGCGAAGCAATTCTACCTCGGAAACCGGCTCAGACTGCAATTCCCAAAGTCGATCACAAATCCGAGATTCCACCTCTTCAATATCCTTCGCGTCCAAGACTGCACTGATAGTAAATAAACTCGATTCCCGTTGCAACGAGAAAGTGCTCTCGATCGCCTCTACCAATTGTAATTCTTCCCGCAGTTCCCTGACTAAACGCGAAGTCCGCCCGTCTGCAAGCAACACCGACAGCAAATCCAAGCCGCAAGCACTTTGCAAGTGTTCAACTCCCGGGCCCGTCCAGGCCATCATCAGCCGCGCTTGTTCCAATCGGGGGAGACTGAGTTCCTGACGGCGAATTTCTATCAGTGGCGGTTCCGCCTCTGCGGTTAATTTGGGACAATCCCACCGATCCGAAAACTGCTCGAATGCTTTCTCCGTAACATCTCTGGCCTGTTGTTCATCAATTCCCCCGACTACCACCACAGTCATATTTTCCGGCTGATAGTGCGATCGGTGGAAACAGCGCATTTCGTGGGGAGTTCGCGACATCAGCAGTTCTTCCGTGCCGAGTACCGATCGCCTGTAGGGATGCCGCTGGTAAACTGTTTCCATCATGGCTTGGAAACCGAGCCAATCTGGATTGTCTTGAGCTTGGCGGATTTCTTCGAGCACAACATCTCGCTCGCGATCGAATTCCTGATCCGGAATCGAAGCCCGCAGCAGCAATTCTGCCAGTGGCTGCGCTGTTTCTGCTAAATAATCGGCCGCAGCGTTGACGAAAAAATGGGCGTAGTCGTGACTTGTAGCTGCGTTGGCGACACCGCCGCGATTTTCGATTACTTGGTCAAATTCTCCAGGGGCGATCGAATCCGTCCCTTTAAATATCATGTGTTCTAAAAAATGAGCCATTCCTGACCAAGAATCCGGCTCCAGCGTAGCGCCAGCCCTCACCCACACGTCTAGCGCGACCACCGGTGTGGCCGAAATCCGCTGGTGAATGACCGTTAACCCATTATTCAGCTTCCAGACATTGGCTGGGAACTCTAAAGCAGTGAGCAGTTGAGACAAGCTAGTTATTCTTAAACTTTAGTTAACTTCGGCTGCAACTATGGTAGCGCTTTACAGCTCTGCGATCGGGATTAATTGATACAAAAGTCAGTTGTCAGTGGGCAGTGGGCAGTGGGCAGTTGGCAGTTGGCAGTGGACAGTGGGCAGTTATCAGTGGGCAGTTGTCACTTGGTAGTTGTCACTTAATAGTTGTCAGTGGTCAGTTGGCAGTTATTAAGGGTAATTTTTGCTTTTTTAAAAAACGACCTTAGCCTTAATTAACTATCATTTCTTGGTTTAAAAGTCAATAGGTTGCGCGGGATATTAATGAATCAGTCGGGAGAAAGAGGATGTTATCAGAATATATCAATAAATTAAGAGATGTAAGAACACTAAAGACATTGAGAGGAGAAACGACAGATGGTAGCTACCCTAGAAGATACCAAGCGCCAAGCGATCGCGATGAAATTAGCAGACATGAAAGCGCTGCAAAACCTGTTGATCGCCAACGAGCAATTGTTCATCAATTCCTGCAACGACTCCGAACTAGCCCAGCGCTTCCGGGATATGCTCGAAGACGATCGCAAAAACTTGGGCGTATTAGAAACTACGATCGTGCAATACGGCATTCAAGCCGAACCCAAAGAAACCAGCACAAAAATGATTGAAGAAGTTCAGAAACTCATGCAAGGTTCTGAACTCACATTGTTTGAAAAAGTCGCTCAGCACGAACTGCTCAAACACAAACAAACAATGGCTGGTTTGTTAATTCACAAAGCTGCTCAAGTAGTCGGCGCCGACATCGAAGCTGCTATTACCCCCCTCAACACAGTTAACTTTGAAAACCGCGCTCACCAAGAACAACTCAAAGGAGTTCTGGAAATTTTAGGAGTACGCGAACTGACCGGCAAAGACCCCGACCAAGGCGTTTGGGCCCGCGTACAAGATGCAATGGCAGCAATGACCGGCATCATCGGCGGTGCAGTTACCCGCACCAAAGATGAGATGAACATCACCGAAATCATCTCAATGGATCACCGCAAAGCCGATACCCTATTTATGGAAATCGCAAGCACCGACGATCCTCAAAAACTACAAGAATTCTTCGGTCAACTTTACAAAGACCTCAGCGTTCACGCCGAAGCCGAAGAACAAGTTGTTTACCCAGCAATTCGCAGCTACTACAGCAACACTCAAGAACTCTACGACGAGCAAGCAGAAATGAAGCAAATGCTCGCCAAGATTAAGTCAATGAGCCCGAGTTCTCCTGAGTTCAAAGCCCAAATCAAACAGCTCCAAACAGCGGTTCAGGATCACGTAAAAGAAGAAGAAAACGATATGTTCCCTCAAATTCGCCGCAACCTGAGCGAAGCACAAATGGAACAAATGGCTACTCAATTCAAAGCAGCCAAAAGCACGATGCAGCAAGAAATGGCTAACATGAGCTAATTCCGCAGCGAGCTAATTGTAGCTCTAGCTGGGTTCAAAACTAGCTAAACTGCAACCTATCAATCCCGCTACCCACGTAGCGGGATGACTGTTTTGTATAAACGTCACCAATGTTCACAAACTAATATCAAATCTGTTTTAGCAATGCTTGCAGGAGTCGTAAATTTTTTACCCCACCCCAACCCTCCCCGATGCCTTGGGGAGGGAGTAAGAAATTCACAAATGATTTAGGACTGCTATAGCATCGGAATTATTTATCTATCTATTCTCGACCTCTGCGTGAATCAGCGTCAATCCCTTGTCATCTGCGGTTCAGCAATTCTTTTTTTTTGCCGCAGATGAGGGCATATCAACACAGATTAACGCAGATTAATTGTATCAATTTCGTTTGCATCGTCCGTGATTGTTGACCCTTCGGCGAAGCTAAGTGGGCATCACTGTTGACTGTATGTTACACCCAATGATGCTAGCAGATTGAATATAACTAAAAAAATGAATAAACCCGCCCTAGGTAACGTGGTTGTGGGGGCGGGTTTATTTAGATTGTGAGTTATAGTCACAGGTTGTGGGTGAAAGTTCTCCGACCAAATGCGGTTATTTTTATATTAACTCGCGCCAAATCTACCCGTTAATCACAGATCCGCCGTTGGGATGCAAAATTTGACCCGTCATGTAAGACGAATCTTTTGAAGCTAAAAACACAAAACTAGGGGCAACTTCATCGGGTTGACCGGCGCGTCCCAAGGCCGTGTCTGCACCAAATTTCTCCACTTTTTCTTCAGGGAAAGTTGCAGGAATTAGAGGCGTCCAAATCGGGCCGGGGGCGACTCCGTTGACGCGAATTCCTTTCTCAGCTAAACTTTGAGACAAAGACCGGGTAAAGGCAACAATTGCTCCTTTTGTGGAGGAGTAATCTAATAATTGTTGGTTGCCTTTGTAGGCGGTGACAGAGGTAGTGTTGATAATTGCACTTCCCTCTTTGAGGTGTTTGAGAGCGGCTTTTGTGAGGTAAAACATTGAGAAAATGTTGGTGCGGAAGGTGCGCTCTAATTGTTCGGCGGTGATATCTTCAATGCTTTCTTGGGGATGCTGTTCGGCGGCGTTGTTGACAAGGATGTCGAGGTGTCCGAATTCTTTAACTGTTTGTTCTACAAGGTTTTGACAGACGTTTTCGTCGCCGATGTCGCCGGCGATCGCAATACAGCGCCGGCCTTGTTGTTCGATCGCCTCTTTGGTCTTTTTGGCATCATCATCTTCGTTGAGATAGCTGATGACTACGTTAGCGCCTTCTTTGGCAAAGGCAAGAGCCACTGCACGCCCGATACCGCTGTCTCCGCCGGTAATTAAGGCTACTTTGTCCCGCAATTTGTCGCTACCGCGATATCCCTCTGCAAAGGATTGGGGTTGCGGGGTCATTTGCGATTCAATACCGGGTTGCTGTTCTTGATGTTGAGCCGGATTGGTTTGTTGTTGAGTTGGCATAACATATTCCTCTACGTTCTACCTCTATAAATAAAGGTTTTCTGGAACTAGGGAATCGCTCTTTTTGCCGATCGTGCCCTACTACTAAAGACAGTTTGGGCGATCGAAACCGCTTGTTATTATTGTCACAACAGCAAAAAGCACGCCAAAAGATCATTTGACGTGCAGTTTAAACAAGCTAGTTGCTAATTGCTAACTCGAACTAAAACACTCGCTCTGGATTAGTAGTAATTCCTACCGTATATTTTTCCAGCTCTGCCTGATGGACAGCGAAAGCGTCTGGCGTTACAGCGAGCGAACTCACCAAGCTTTCCCACTGATTAAGGTTAACAGAGTTGTTAACAAATCCACTCTCACCTACTACAATCTTGTCAACAGTGCTGACTGGTTGAGGGACTGAGCCGGGGACGGGGTTATTCAGCGGATCATTATAATCGGGGATGCTAGAAGCAGTTACCGTGCCGCCAGTCAGCAGATCCATACTACCACCCGTTCTTTCTGGTTCCGTCGGTACTGGCGCCGGCACGATCGGCGTTACAAAAGTATTTGGCCCCGGCACCGAGAACGTAACAGGATTAGGCCCTGTCGGAATGGGGAATGGGTTGGGAACGCCCGGAGCGTTGAAAACTTCCAATAGGGAATAGTTGCCTGGAGCTAAATTGGTGAACAGAACCTCGCCCTGAGCATTACTCCTCACCAGAGGCTCGGTAGCAGGATCGTAGCGACCATTGTTGTTGAAATCCAAGGTGAACGGGATGCCCTCCAAAGGAGGTTCGCCCTCATCTCGAAGCCCGTTGCGGTTGTCGTCCCGGAATTTTCCTCCTAGATAGTTAAAGAACTGACCGTTGCCCACCAAAGCACAAGTAAACGTTTGGTTTGCGCCCAAAACGATGTCCAGTGGTTGAGTAGTTTGGAAAGAATTGGAAGGCACCACTTCCCGGACTCGGTAAATACCGGGGGTCAAATTGCCAAACTCCCAGCGGCCGAACTGATCGCTGACGGTACTTGCTTCTCCGGCATCAAGGGCATCGTTACCGTTGCTGTCGAGGTAGATTGTGACCCCTGCGATCGGCGTTTCAAAGCCGTCTCGGTAGCCGTTGCCGTTCAAGTCTTGGAATTTGCACCCAGTGATGCGACTGTTGGGGGTGTTGCCAAAGACAACGTTGGCATCTTGAGTGCTGAGGTTGAACTGCACCCGATCCGGAGTAGTAGGACTAAAACCAGCTTGGGGCACTTCCCGAACCACATAATTGCCCGGTTCCAGGTTAGTGAAAGCACCGCGCCCGTTGGCATCAGTTACTCGCGACTGTTCCCCTGTGTCGAGGGCGCCGTTGTCGTTGGCATCAAGGTAGACCGTGATGCCGGGAATGCCCACTTCCTGTAGAGTGTTGGCCGGTTCGTAACGACCATTAGCGTTCTGATCGTTGTATTTGAAGACCGTGATGTTGGGGCGCGTATTCCCGACAGCACCGCTACCTGGATTTACCAAAATCGGGGTGAAGAAGACTGCAGGTTCCGGGTTGACCGGCGGGAACGGGGGCGGGAAGTTCGCCGCAACGATCCGCTGGCCGCCTGGAACACTATTATCTGCGACTATGAAAGGCAGCGTGCCCTGCTGCCGCGATTGGGGCCCGGGGGCTGTGACTTCTACCGGGTTCTGCGTAGTTGCAATTGGCGGCTGGTTGGGTATGAATGTTTCAAAGGTTTCCAATACTGAGTAGCTGCCAGCTTTCAAATCTCTGAAGGTAGCCCTACCATCAGGCCCAGTTAACAGTCGCGGTTCGCCCGCGTCTGTCCTGCCGTTCCGGTTCAAATCGAGGATGAACGGGATGCCTTCGAGGGCAACTTCGCCGGAGTCTTGTATGCCGTTGGCGTTGTTGTCCCGGAATTTGAAGATCGGGATTTCGTACAGGGGAGTGTTGCCCACTTGAGCGCAGGCCCAGGTTTCGCCAGGGCCGAGGTTCACGTCAAGCAGGGGGGTGCTGCCGGGGGGAGTGCTTTGGGGAAAATCTCTTTCTAACGGTTCAGTGCCCGGCCCGTTGGCGCGCTCTTCCCGAATCCGGTACAGCCCAGCCGACAAACCAGTGAATCGGAACTCGCCGTTTCTATCGGTTAAGGTAGTGCGTTCCCCTGTATCTAGCTGACCGTTGTTGTTGGCATCGATATAGATTCTGACGTTTTCCATCGGGGGTTCACTCCCGTCTCGAAAGCCGTCGTTGTCTACGTCGAGGTATTTGCAGCCAATAATCTGACCTTCCGGGACGCGACCATTGCCGAACAACACTGTGGCATTAGTGCCCGCGAGGGTGACGACGACTGGGTTGGGAGTTGTCGGGCTGAAACCGGCTGGCGGGATTTCCCTGACTGTATAGGTGCCTGGAAGCAAGCCTGGAAATATGAAGTTTCCGCTGGGGTTTGTCAACGTCGAGGGTTCACCTGGATCGACAGTGGTGTTGTTATTGGTGTCAATAAAGATTTGGACGTTGGGGAGTCCCGGTTCGCCGGGCTCTCGAATGCCGTTGAGGTTCTGGTCGTTGAACTTGGTACCCTGGATACCCGCAGGAGCGTTGCCAAAATTGATGGTTGGCGGTAACACTACTGGAAATAATACAGGAGTTACCTGACTAGCACTTTTTTCTGCCATGATTTTCTGTTCCTTCACACCTAAATCTACGTAAGCTACAGGCTACTGTATCACTTTGTCAATCAGCAGTTAGCTGCTGCTAGCGACTGACGATCGCTACTCAATCATACATACGTCTACGTTGCTCGAAGGTTCCTCATCTAACATCAGGCTTACTCCAGCTTTGTCGCACGAGATTATATCAGGTTTTGAATAGCTGTGGCAATTTGAGCGCAATATCTTCAAGATTTGCGCCCGGAGTTCTTCTGCCCGTGGACACTTGCTGTTTTGAGCTGGAACAACGTTAAAACTCACTGCACCTCGGTGACTTGAGCGACCATGCCACGAGGGCGATCGCACTTGGGGAATTGTCTGATAATTCCTAAAAACAGGTATGATACTGTCTCTGAATCTTGCTCCTCATATACAAGCCAGCTTTGGGCTTCCCGGAACTCTGGCTTGGCTTTGGAGGTTGCCAACAATAGGGTATCACGCGATCGCCCTTTAACCTCTTCCTAATTTTTATCTGCGGTTTGGGATTCGGGGCGATCGAGCTTTGTCTCACCCTACTTAACCGGGAAATTCCTCACACCCATCGGCACAAACCAGTCAGCGATCAGCCCATTATCTAATTCATTGATATTGACACAATTACCAACTTGTGAATTAGGCTCCAGACCGACATTCTGTTGCCCAAAGTTAGGAATATTGCCTAAATTTGCAAAAAATCCATCACTCAAAAATTTACTAATTTGATCACTATCACGACCCTGGCTCAAAAGCAAGCTATCCGCCCCCATATTACCCGCAGGTTCGGGTCTCGTATAGCTGTTGGCATCCGTTAACGGGTCGCCCTTCCAGGATTTAGCCGACCTACCCTCAGCCTCTCCAGTCACCAAATCGATGCTGCTAGCCCCAATCTCTGCCGAGACAACAACCACCGCAGGCGGAGTCGTTTGAATGAAACCGGGCGGCGGAACTTCGCGGACAACATAACTACCTACCGGAACATTGCGGAAACTGTAATTGCCTTGAAGGTCGCTTAAGGTACTCGCTTCGCCCGGATCTAAACTGCTGTTGTTGTTGAGGTCGATATAAATTTGAGTATTGGCGATTGGGGGTTCCCCAGGATCTAGGCGGCCGTTGGCGTTAAAATCGTTAAATTTCACACCGCTGATGGTGCCAGTCACCAATACATTGCCAAAGCTGAGATTAGTGGCATTTGTGCCGTTGCCCACGGTGATCGGAGTCGGATTGGGCGTGGTTTGTCGAAAACCGGGCTGCGGGACTTCCCTCACGACATAGGTTCCTTGAGGTAAATTGATAAAAGAGAAATTACCTTCGGGGTTGGTTAAAGTCGAAGGTTCGCCCGGATCTAAACTGCCGTTGTTGTTGAAATCAAGGTAAATCGGCCAGTTGGCAACTCTCGGTTCCGTCGGTTCGTTGATACCGTTAGCGTTGAGGTCGTTGAACTTGAAGCCGCTGATGCTGCCGGTAGGAAAATTGTTGCCGAAATTGACGCCGACTGCGTTGGTATTGCCGATGATGTCGATCGGGCCTGGATTTGGCGTAGTCTGTACCCATCCCGGTTGCTGAACTTCCCTCACCAAATATCTGCCGGGAGAAACATTGGCAAAAGTGTAGTTGCCTTGGGGGTTTGTGATGGTATTGGGTTCGCCCGGATCAAAGCTGCTGTTGCCGTTGAGGTCGAGGTAAATTGGCCAGTTTGCCAGAGGCGGGTCTGTCGCGTCTCTGACGCTGTTGGCATTGAGGTCGTTGAACTTGACACCGCTGATGCTGCCGACAAAAAAGACATTGCCAAAATTGATGTTGTTGACAGTGGCGTTGGAAGTAACGTTAACCGGGCCGGGGTCAGGTGTGGTTTGGAGAAAACCCGGTTGCTGGACTTCTCTCACCAAATATGTATCGGCGGGAATATTGACAAAAGCGTAATTGCCTTCAACGTTTGTAAATGTAAAAGGTTCGTCGGCGTCGAGCCTGTTGTTGCGGTTGAGGTCGAGGTAAATTTGCCAGTTAGCTAGCCCTTGTTCCCCAGGATCTCGGCTGCTGTTGTTGTTGATGTCGTTGAATTTTGTGCCTGCGATCGTCCCTGCGTTAAAGTTGTTGCCAAAATTGATATTGCCAGCATTTGTGCCACTGGTAATCGTGATGGGTGCGGGATTTGGGGTAGTTTGGCGAAAGTTCGGCTGCTGGACTTCCCTAACTTGGTAAGTTCCCGGTGGCAGGTTGGCGAAGATGTAGTTGCCTTGCGCGTTTGTGACGGTGGAAGGTTCGTTAAATTCTGGCTGGCCGTTGTTGTTGAGGTCGAGGTAGATTTGCCAGTTGGGAATGGGGACTTCTCCGGGATCAGGGAGGCCGTTGGCGTTAAAATCGTTGTATTTAGTGCCGCTGATGCTGCCGACTTGGAAGTTCCCGATGTTGACATTGCCGATGTCTATTTGGCTGGCAATTCTGGTGGGGGTGGATTCGGACATGGTGTTGCTGGGGCCCAATGAACGCGGTTCAATGTTTTCTGTAGGGCAATCTAGCAGTTTTTTTGCCAATTGCAGCTATTTGAGAGGAGAAATTATTTTTAGGAAAGGGAAGGGGGGAAAAGTTGTGAGTTTTGAGTTAACTGGTTCGCAGACATAGCCAGGGAGTCAGTTAATGCCTTATGCCCAATTCCCTATGCCTAAATTCCCAATTTTTTCCAGATTTGATGTACGATCGCTACCAGTTTTGCAGAGGTCGAATTCCCAATGTCCCAAAACTTGACAGCAAGCTGGAATGAAGCCCGCGAGGTTCCGAGTTTGCTCTTCGGCTGGAGTTTGTGCGGTTTATTGGCAATGAGCTCGATCGCCCCTACTCCTGCTGTCGCACAGCTACCTACCTCCGAACAGAGTAACAGCAACAGCCCGATCGCCCAAACAGGTGCGATCGTCCGCCCCGCAATCAAATTGGGCAGCCGCGGCTCAGAAGTGATCGAACTCCAAGCTGCTCTTCAATTGTTGGGCTTTTACGCTGACACTGTAGACGGGATTTTCTCACAAAGCACCGCTAGATCTGTGTCTCAGTTCCAAGAAGCAGCAGGTCTGCCTCCCGACGGAATAGTCGGTCAAGATACTTGGAACCGGCTGTTTCCTGCGACTCCGAGCGCGATCGAGAACCCGATAGCCAACGATCCTGTAACTGCCGACGATTCAGAGATTAACCCCCAAGCGCAGCCAACTAATTTTCCGGTTTTGAGAAGACGAATGCGGGGGGCGGCAGTCAGAGATTTGCAAGAACGGCTGCAGGCCAAGGGATTTTTGCGGGTGAGTGCTGACGGCGTGTTTGGCCCGGAAACTCAAGCTGCTGTCAAGGCGGCTCAGCGACAATATCAACTGCCAGCAGACGGCATTGTCGGCCGCGCAACTTGGGAAGCTCTGCTGCGTTGACAGCAAGCGAAAAGTGTCGGGTGTGCACGTTGCGGTATCGAGCGATCGTACAAATTGTTAATAATCGCTTTTGGAAGTATTTCATCACATCAAAAAGTGTCAAGTTTGGTAAACAAAGTGTTTTTATGCGCGCAGTTGGTGTTAACTTAAAAACATGAGGGGCAAAACCAAGAAGCACAAAAAACTTGGATAAAAAACTTGGAATTAGAGTATTTGTCCCGCTCGGCTCTAGTCCGCAGGCAACGCCTGAACCGTGTAGTTTATTAGCAAAGAAAGGTTGACATTGGGATCGAGATTTGTTAAATAGCTTGAGGCTATTGGATTAATCAAAAGTTGCGATCGCACAATCAAACACAGAAGTCTGAATAGACTCCGCTGATAGCTAGCTCGTCTACAGAGTAGTTGCCAAAAAGTCCACCTTAGTTGTAGTTTGCTGAAACTCAGCAGAACTAAAAACCCACTTGAATCAACTTAATTTACAAACTTTTTAGGGTCTGGCATCCGATATGCTAGGCCCTAAAATTTTGAGATTTTTTTGAAGTAGTCAGCAGTCTTTGGCTGTCAACAGTCAAGAGTCAACAGTCAACCGTTAACTAATGACTAATGACCATTTCATTGAATTTCTTCAATTCGAGCATTCAAACCGTTAGCGCTGAGCATTTGTAGCAATTCCTCAGCTTTTTCGAGTTCCCGAAAAGCACCGGCTTGCATCACCGATCGCCCGCTGGAAAAAGAGCGAAAAGCACCGGGAACGAGAGATTGCATTTTTTGTCGATCGCGCCAACTGTCGGTATCCACCACAACTCGATACCGGAAACCCAAAGCTCTGGCTCGATCGAATGACGGCGAATTATCCACGGCATCGGGCAAAGAATTCCCCCCTAAAGATGCAGGTACATAGCCACCCCTTCCTATCGGAATGTTGCGACCCGGAACCGGCAATCTACCCTCGGAAGAAACCGAACTCGAACTATCAAAATTGGGAGGAATCATTGGTTGCTGTACCGAACTTTCCGAAATTGATCGATAATTCGGATCGGGCACGGGAATTGCGATCGCCCCTTGGGCTACCGATGAAGCAGCGGCATTCCTCGGAGAAAGTTCTTGTCGCAACTGGGCGCTTCGCGGTGCGGGTCGATTTTGCACCGGTCGCTGGGAAACGGGCGCAGGCGGGGGAAGTGGCGCTCTTTCTACTCTGGGACTTAGCCGCCCGGGAGTGTAAGCAGGGAGAGAAGTGTCTGGCCCACCGATGCTGGGGGGTCGATCGGTCGTTAGCTGCAAAGCGCTTCCCCCCATTGGCCCAGGGGTAAAAGTTCCCGCCACATCAACCGAGCCCGTCGTCCGGCTGCTCGACAATTGATTGCCGTAAGCTGGGATTACTTGACCTTTTGCCGCATTGTTGACATCGTACTGACCGTTGTTGCGAATGACATTGCCCCCCGGTTCGGCTGCAGTTCCCAAATCCGGCAGAGAACTCGCGATCGCCACAATTCCGTCCCGGCGATTACTCTCGATATAATTGTTACGCAGCACAGGTCTAGCATTAGCTTGCACCACCACGCCATCTTTATTGCGAGTAATTTTGTTACCGATTAGCAGAGGCGAAGCGTTCTGCGCTACATTCACCCCAAATCCCGTGTTTTCAAACACATTATCTCGAACTTCCGGCTGGGAACTGCCAAAAATTGTAATGCCGTTAGCTCCATTCTTCGAGAAAACATTCCCGCCAATCGTCGGCCTGGAAGTACCCACTACCGAAATGCCGTCGTGAGTGCTGCCAGAAAAAGTATTGTTAACAACCGTCGGAGAACTCGATTCGATCCACAAAGCGTAACCGCGATAGTTGGTATTCGTCACCGTCACCCCGCTGAGGCCCGCCCCGTCTGCGCCTAAAATCGCAATATTTTGACCCGCCGAAGTCGGACTGATAAAGTATCCTCCGCCTTTGATGACAATATTCTGACCGCGAGTGTTGGGATTTCCCTGAACTGTCACGCTGGGTCTGAGCATTAATGGAAATTTTTCGCCGGTTTGCTCGCTGTAAGTACCGGGCGCTAGCAAAATCGCTGTCTTGGGTGGGGCGACGCTTAAGGCGTAGGTAAGGGTTTTGAACGGAGCTTGATCGCTGCCGTTGCCCCCCGTGTCGCTGCCTCCTGTCGAGCTGACGTACAGTATGTTGATGTCGCTCAGCAGCGTCTGAGAAAGTAGCTGCACTCCCGGTATCCCGGCAGCGATAACTGACGGTTGATGGTTGCAAAGGGCGGTGGTGGCAAAAACGAGCAAAAGGCAAGAACTCAAACAAGATTTTTGCGATCGCTTTTCTTTGCACTCGCTATATTTAGAGTTTGGGAGCATAAATAAACCCCACTGATTTGCGATCCGAGTTCCGCTTCCCGAGTTTGGTGTCGGGTTTTCGCGATCGAACTTTGATTTCACCCGCCTGCTGGGGTTTTCTTCTGTTAATCTTTTGTGTTGTTCTGCTAACCTCACGGCTCTCCTCCGAAGTGTGGTATGCAGTTTAACGATTCCACTCTCATCAAGTTTGATCTATTATGCTTTGTTTTCATCAAATTCAATAAAACTTAAAAAATTATTGTCGAATTTACATCGGTTTATGCCAAAATTAAGCCGCCTGCTTTGCCACAATCTTGACGGCGTGGGAGAACATAGCGGGTTGATTGGTAAGATTAATTATAATTAGGGTGGTTCTGAATGACCGACAAACAAAACAGAACTTTACCGGCACAGTCAGCCCTCTGCCGGATTTTAGATGCAAATTTAGATCGATCGCGCGAAGGGTTGAGAATTATTGAAGAATGGTGCAGGTTTGGTCTCAACAGCGCGGATTTAGCTGGCGAGTGCAAGCAACTGCGTCAAGAATTGGCTGCTTGGCACGTTGCAGAACTTCGCAGCGCTAGGGATACGCCGGCTGATCCGGGTACGGAGTTGACTCACCCGCAGGAAGAGCAGCGTTCGAGCATTCAGCAGCTACTGGAGGCGAATTTCTGTCGGGTGGAAGAAGCTCTGCGGGTACTCGAAGAGTATGGCAAAATTTACGATCGGAATATGGGCGCGGCTTTTAAGCAGATGCGCTATCGGGTTTATACTCTCGAAAGCGATTTGCTGGCTTACCGGCGCTACCAGCAGTTACTTCGATCGCAGTTATACCTTGTAACTTCGCCGCGAGACAACTTGATGGGAGTCGTGGAAGCTGCTTTGCAAGGGGGACTGACTTTGGTGCAGTACCGCGACAAAACCTCAGACGACGGGGTAAAGCTGGCCAACGCGCGGAAGCTTTGCGAACTTTGTCACCGCTATGATGCTTTGCTGATTGTGAACGATCGCGTGGATTTTGCGATCGCAGCCGACGCCGACGGCGTACACTTAGGCCAGGGAGATTTGCCTGTGGCGGAAGCGCGGAAGTTGCTCGGCCCGGGACGGATCATCGGTTGTTCGACTACCAATGGCGAGGAAATGCAGCGAGCCGTTGATGCGGGAGCCGACTATATTGGAGTTGGGCCGGTTTACTCCACTCCTACTAAACCTGATAAACAGGCGGCGGGTTTGGACTATGTGCGGTATGCTGCTACTAAGTCGCCGATTCCGTGGTTTGCGATCGGCGGAATTGATATCAACAACCTCGATGAAGTATTGAATGCCGGAGCTCAAAGGGTTGCGATAGTACGCGCAATTATGGAAGCAGAACAGCCTACTTTAGTCACGCAGTTTTTCATCTCGCAGTTGATTCGGATGCAGAATCTGAAAGCTCAGAAAGCTTTGCACGGAAAAAGCTAGGTTGATTGGGGATTTGTAGGGCGGGTTTAGCACAGGAAATGTGTGCATAAAATATAATTTTGTTACAAAACCCGCCCTGAAAACAGATATTTTACTGATGATAAATCAAATTGCGCTGCAAGTTAACGGAGAAACCCGCAATTGTGCGATCGACACACCGTTACCAAAATTACTAGAACAATTGGGATTAAACCCGCGCTTGGTGGCTGTGGAGTACAACGGGGAAATTCTGCACAAACAATTTTGGGAAACTACACAGATGCAAGAGGGCGACATCTTAGAAGTTGTCACAATTGTCGGAGGAGGCTAGCCACAAATGGGTGACCAATTAAGCCTGTAGTCCGCCAGGGAATGAATTCCCTGGCTAATAGCTAAAGTCCTCTCCAGAGGACTAATAAGTTCTTCAGTCCTCTTCAGAGGACTTTAGCTTTGAGGCAGGGGTTTCAACCCCTGTCGGACTATCGGTTCTACGCTAAGTTGTCAGGAATCTGCCGAACCTAGGAACAAAGAATTAAACAGCGACAGCTTCAGCCACGGGTTCAGCCACAGGTGCTGCTACAACAGGATAAATGCTGACTTTCTTGCGAGTTTTGCCTTTTCTTTCAAAAGTCACCACACCGTCAATCATGGCAAACAGAGTATCATCTCTGCCGATACCAACATTATTACCAGGGTGAACTTTAGTGCCGCGTTGGCGGATCAAAATGTTGCCAGCTTTGACAACTTGACCGCCGTACTTTTTGACACCCAGACGCTGAGAATTAGAGTCGCGTCCGTTACGTGTACTGCCTGTACCTTTCTTGTGGGCCATAATATCCTCAACTGTATTTACTATGTTTTATTCTGAATCAGTTTCGGCGGTTTGGGGAGTTTCGACAACTGCTTGAGTTAAGTCTCTGGCGGCCAAGACTGTACCGTTGACGCTAATCGAGTCAATCATAAAGCGAGTTGTTTCTTGACGGTGCCCTTTTTTCTTCCGAGTTTTCTTTTTCGGCTTCATCTTGTAGACGAGGACTTTGCGGCCCCGGAAATGCCGTAGAACCGTTCCTTCTACCGTGGCATTTTCTAGTAGAGGCTGGCCGATATGAACCTCGCCTTCGTGCTGGATCAGAAATACTTTGTCTATGGTGACTTTGGATTCAGCTTCAACGTGAAGCAGTTCGATGTCGTAGAAGCGGCCTGGTTCTACCCGAAATTGTTTGCCGCCGGTTTCAATGATTGCGTAAGTCATGGGATGGTTGTTGAGATTGCCGTACAGGTAGCTGATGAGTCATTGGTCATTAGTCGTTGTGGACTTTTGACTGCTGACTGCTCTCTAGCTTTTGGAATGTCTTAACCTGATCCGAGCCGGATTTAGACAGACAATCTACTATTATTGCGGATTGTTGGAGTTTTGTCAAGGTAAAAGAGACTTAATCTTTTCTAATTGTTAGTTTGAGAACAGATTTGTGGCGACCAACTACGGAATGCTTACAGAGTTAAATGTAGATTTTCTCAAATTCTCTCTTCTGAAACAGGGCAGGTAAAAGTATGACTCAGGAAAATTCCGAACATTTGCTGAAAAAAATCTGGAGAACTTTGACTACCGACCACCGGCAATTGTTGCGGGGACAGCACGATGTTGTGGTAGATAGTGTTGATAGTATAAATGCGGCGATTTCTAGTGTTGTTGCTGTAGTAGGACTGACTGGTGCGGCTATCAATCCTGCTATTGCAGTTGTTGCCGCTGGGATGGGGTTGGCGCAAATTGCTGTGCGCTGGCACAAGCGCTTTGAAAACAAGCCTCCGCAAGAACGCTCGTTCTCTGATTACGTGCAGTTAGCTTCGGTTCTAGCTTATTGTAAATCTTTCGATAAATGTCTAAACGACAGCGATTTCCTAACTCGAATTAATCTCAACTCTGTTGTATCAGAAGAGTTTAAACAACAAATCGAAGAACTTGCCGAATCTTCCTTAGATGAACAGGAAGCTAGGAGAACGATGAGCGGTTTTCCCGGATCTAAATTGGCTGAAAATTCAATCATTTATTATTAACTTACTTACAGCAAGTAGGATTAACTGAAGGCGAAGCTCAGACTTTGACAGAGCGAGTAGCTTGGAGCACACCTCGCTACATCAGTCAGGCATTAGCTGAAGCCAAAGATGACTTAAAAGTGCTGGCAGAACGTTATCGAGATCGCTGGCAAAAAGATCTAGATAAATACGACAATATCGATGCTTACTTAGAAGATAAAATTGCCTCAAAACCAGAAGAAAAAGTATTTGATGAAGACTTTAAGTTTAAAGATATCTACGTGTCTCTGAAGGCCAAGCCACTCGATCAAAATGGCAAGCTTATTGAAAATGCACAAGCTTTCGATTTAGAAACTTGGGCAAAAGACTTGCTTGCAGATGAAAACAAACAAAATCGGGTGATGTTTGTCGAAGCTGGGCCCGGACGCGGTAAAAGCGTTTTTTGTCGGATGTTTGCTGACTGGGTGTGGCAAAATTTGCATCCAGTTTGGACGCCCGTGTTAATTCGACTGCGAGATATTCCCATAGTGCAAAATAGTTTTCGAGAAACGCTGAAAAATGCAGTAACTGCGGGTTTTGCTAGCGATGACGGCTGGTTGACGGATCGAAACACGCGATATTTGTTTTTCTTGGATGGCTTTGATGAGTTGCTGATGGAGGGGAGAAGTAGCCGGGGTTTAGAGAATTTTCTCAAGCAAGTAGGACAATTCCAGCGGGATTGTCAGCAGAGTTCGGAAATGGGACACCGGGTTTTGATTACTGGCAGAACTTTAGCTTTGCAAGGAATTGAAAGGCAAATGCCAGATAACTTGGAGCGAGTCGAAATTCAGGTAATGGATGACGGGATACAAGAACAGTGGTTGAGCAAGTGGGAAGCTCTATTTGGGGCGGAAGAAACCTCAGATTTTCAGCAGTTTTTGCAACATCAAAGCTGTCCAGAAAATGTAAAATCAGAACTGTCGCGAGAGCCGCTCTTGCTTTATCTGTTAGCGGCGATGCACCGGGACAAAATCTTGAAAGTTGGGGATTTTCAAGGAACTAACAGCACTCAAGCAAAAATTTTGATTTACAACCAAGCTGTGAATTGGGTACTCACAAAACAACGCTCTAAATCACTCAATCTCGACTTAACAGGATTGAACACAGAGAATTTGCGGCGCATCTTGACAGAAGCAGGGTTGTGCGTGGTGCAGTCTGGAGGGGAACGCGCTCCTGTAGCGATGATAGCGGAACGATTGAAAGAAGATGAGTCGGTTAAAGAATTTCTTGAGGAAGCACAAAAACGGATTGATGATCCTCTGACAAATGCTTTGGCTGCTTTTTATATTCAGCAAGGCAGCAAAGAAGGTTCTGTGGAGTTTGTACACAAGAGTTTTGGTGAATTTCTGTGTGCAGAACGATTGAAAGAAAGTTTGCAAGAGTGGACGGAACCGGGAAAGAAAGGTAGAGTCTTTAATACTAAAGACTGTGATATGGCCTGGGAGATTTATGATTTGTTGGGTTATGGGGGGCTGACAGAAGAAATTGTGGAATATTTGATGGGGTTGTTAACAACTCCGGCTAGTCCAGGAGAAGAAAATCAGTTTCGCCCTGTGGAGTTATTCCAGCGTCTGGAAGATTTTTATCTGCGGTGGTGCGATGGGGAATTTATTGATATGCTGCCGGAAAGTTTGCCTCAGAAGAAGATGCGCCTACTGCGAGCTCAATTGAAAACCCAAGATTTGGGACAGCGACAAATAGATATTTATGCTGGTTTGAATGTGATGATTTTGCTGTTGGAGTTGCACCGTTACGGTCAGCAGAGAGATCAATTAAAAGACAAAATAATGTTTTATCCTTGTGGAGAACCTAATGCTGAAGGTAAACTTGACGATGCAAGTCGGTTATTGCGTCTCATCGGTTATAGCTGTTGTGTAGGGAATTTTGGCTTTGTCCAAACAGTTGGGACATTCCTCAGTGGCGCAAACCTCAGCCGCGCAGACCTCACCGGCGCAAACCTCAGTGGCGCATACCTCATCGGCGCAAACCTCAGTGGCGCAGACCTCATCGGCGCAAACCTCATCGACGCAGACCTCAGCGACGCAGACCTCAGCGACGCAGACCTCAGTGGCGCAGACCTCATTGACGCAGACCTCATTGACGCAAACCTCATCGGCGCAAACCTCATCGGCGCACAACTCAGCGGCGCAAAGCTCAACAGCGCAGACCTCAGCAGCGTAGAGCTCCTTGACGCAGACCTCAGAGACGCAGACCTCAGTGGCGCAGACCTCAGCAGCGCAGAGCTCAGCGACGCAGACCTCAGCGGCGCAGACCTCAGCGGCGCAGACCTCACCGGTGCAGACCTCAGAGGCGCAGACCTCAGCGGCGCAAACCTCACCGATAGCACTTTTGGAGAGCTCGAATGGGATGAAGACACAAAGTGGGAGAATGTTCGAGGTTTGGATACAGCCGTTAATGTCCCAGAAGCGTTAAGGCGACAGCTAGGAATGCAGTAGAAACCTTTTTCCAGGCTTGGCGTATCATTTTTATGAACAGGCTTTCCGGCCTGTTCCACAAAGAGCGAATTTTCTTGTAGGGTGGGCGCCAGAGTCCGCGCCCGAAAGGCCGATCGACATAGGAAGGTCGATCGACCTTATTTTATCCAAAAGGTCGATCGGAGTGGATTTAAGCCGTCGCAGAACATTTGCGCGATCGCAACAATTCCAAAGCTTGCTGTTTCACCCTACCCTCCATCACCTCTTTTTGCAAATTAATAAAAGCCTCAAAATCTTCTAAACCGTACTTAGTCATCTGCAACTGCTGTCGCAACTGTTCTTCGGCCTCAACCGTTAAGTAACCTGTTGCCAATGCTTTTCGGACAATTTTACTGATTAAAGTCATAGTAGATTTACCCTGAATACACCTACGTTAAAACACTGAAGTTTTGTCACCAGACTAACTCAGCTTTTAGTTTGTTTCATAATTACCCTTAAAATAGGTTAAATCTACCTTAAGGTCTATGTAAATAAAGTTATTTTTGATACATTGATGAAACTGTAGCTATTTTAAATGTAGAGTGCGATTAAATTGGTATCTTTAGTTTGTGTCAGACAACATTATCCTTCAACTACGTTAAATCTACCTTAAGGCAGAATTTAAACATAGCGATTTGTAACATTGCAAATTGTCTGGATTTTAAATGTAGAGTGCGATTAAATTGGTATATTTAGTTTCTGTCTAACAACAGCCGCCATTCTCTGACAGCAAAAGGAGGAACCAGCAATTCTGTTTCTTTTTGATTTTTCACGGGAAATTTCAACAGCAAAGGTCGATTACTTTCCACTTGTGTAATTATTGATTTGAAATCGTATTCTCCGACATTAATTGGCAAACCAGACTCGTTCCAAATATCATTAGCATTGCCAATTTCGCGCTGCCCCGCCACAACTTTCAGCGGAACCGGGTGCTGCAATTCTGTTCCGGGAAATCCTACTAATCTCAGATTTAAAGACTTTACTACTCCCGACTTAACTCGCTTGTACAAAACAACTTGCCATGCTTTGTCATCTGTATCACGCAGGCTTTGTACGGATCGGAACATTACTGTCTCGGCAGTTTCTGGATATTTGTGAATCGAGGCGAAAGCGGGCGCGCTGACAGCTAACATTAGATACACGCACAAGCTAATAACAGTTAAAGTTCTACGCCAACAATAATGTTTTTTCACCTTGCAATACCTCCGATAATTTACACTTTTTCACCAGAACATAGAAAAAATGATAGATTTTGTATTGAGATTATTAAGGAATGAACAATAGAAGATAAAAAGCAGGCAGGCTTTGTTTGTATAAATATTATTCATGGATGACCAAGTTAAGCGCTAAACCTGCTCTGACAATCTCCATAATCAGCTTTATTTCCAATCAGTTTCAGCTTGGGATAGCACATAAGCTGAAACATCGATAATTTGTTGTTCCGACAAACGCTCTTTGTAAGCTGGCATAATACCTTTGCCGTTGGTTACTAAGTTGGAAATGTTGGCGATGGAATCCATGCCGTATTTTTTTAAGGCTTTTTGTTTCAAGTTTTTGCCGCGCCTGATAATGTTGCTGCCGTTGATGTGACAGCCTGCACAGTTGGCGCTGAAGACTTCGGCTGCAGTTGTGGGATTTGTAGTTGTATCTGCGATCGCCATTTGGGAATTAGTGGCGATTTCTACAAATGCCAGTGTCAGTATCAATAGAAAGGCGGTGAGAATTTTTTTTAAGTTCTTTAGCGAAATCATTTATTTGCAAGTTGAAAAATAGTGCTGGATTTAAGGATATCACTAAATACGGATTTTGGGGTTAACTCAGCGATTCATTCTTCCCAATCGAATGTGCGGGAAACTGCTTTTTTCCAAAAGCGATATTTTTGCTCGCGAAGTGCGATCGGCATTTTTGGTTCCCAAGTACAATCCACCGCCCAATTGTCCCGCAATTCGGCTAGCTGACTCCAAAAACCCACCGCCAAACCAGCCGCATAAGCCGCACCGAGTGCAGTAGTTTCTGCTACCACAGGCCGCACCACCGGCACTCCCAAAACATCACTCTGAAACTGCATCAGCGTGTGATTTTCCACCATACCTCCGTCTACTTTTAAAGACAAAAGTTGCACTGCTGAATCCTGATTCATAGCGTCCAAAATTTCCCGCGTTTGCCACGCTGTCGCTTCCAATACTGCGCGGGCAATGTGTGCCTTAGTCACGTAGCGAGTTAAGCCTGCAATTACTCCCCGCGCGCTGTCTTTCCAATAGGGTGCGTAGAGTCCAGAAAATGCCGGGACAACGTAAACTCCGCCGCTATCTTCAACTGTATTTGCTAATGTTTCTACTTCCGCAGATGTGTTGATGATGCCCAAATTGTCTCGCAGCCACTGCACTAGAGCTCCGGCGATCGCAATACTGCCTTCCAAAGCATACACAGCGGGCGATTCCCCCATCTTGTAGGCGACTGTTGTTAGTAACCCGTTTTTAGAAGGGACGATCGCCTCACCGGTATTCAGCAGCATAAAACAGCCCGTACCGTAAGTATTTTTCGCCTCCCCCAGACTGAAACAAGTTTGCCCGACGAGGGCGGCCTGCTGATCGCCCAAAGCAGCAGCAATCGGAACACCTGCAAGCAATCCTTTTGCAGTTCCAAAAACTTGACTCGAAGGGCGAATTTCTGGCAGCATCTGGCGGGGAATTGCCATTATTTCCAAAGTTTCCGCATCCCAATCGAGGGTTTGCAAATCCATCAGCATCGTGCGGCTGGCGTTGGTAACATCGGTAATGTGCGCGCCGCCAGTCAGATGCCAAATCAGAAAGGTATCGACATTGCCAAAAATCGCATCCCCTCGATTTGCAGCTTCCCGCAATCCTGAAATATTGTCCAGCATCCACTTAATTTTCGGCCCGCTGAAATAAGTTGCCAGTGGCAAGCCGCATCGTTTTTGAAATCGATTTTTGCCCTCAACTTCAGCTAAGGTATCGCAAATAAAGCGAGTGCGGGTATCTTGCCAAACAATCGCATTTCCGTAAGGTTTGCCTGTTTTTCTGTTCCAAACAATTGTAGTTTCGCGCTGGTTGGTAATACCGAGAGCAGCAATATCTTGCGGGTCGATATTGCCGATTTCGAGAGCATTTTTAATCACGCTTTGAGTGCGCTGCCAAATTTCATCGGGATTGTGTTCAACCCATCCTGGTTGCGGATAAATTTGCTGGTGTTCTTGTTGGTTGCTGCAAATTATCTGTCCCCGGCGATCGAATATGATAAATCTGGTGCTGGTGGTTCCTTGGTCGATCGCTGCTACGTATTTTTTTGCCAATTGTCTAAAACCTTTTTAGTAATGAGCTATTTAACGTATATGATACTATGTAAAACACAACCTAATCTCAAAAACTTTAGTTTAGGGAACTCCACAAGTTGAAACTGGTAGATTTGCTCAGGCTCGATCGCACAATTAAGGTTATTGGCTTTGACGACGCTCCGTTTTCTCGTACAAGCGGCAGTCTAGTGTCGATCGCGGGCATAGTGTGCGGGGGAACTCGATTTGAAGGAATGGTGTGGGGACAAGTTTTCCCAGACGGATTAGATGCCACGGATGCTATTTCTGGGCTACTCATCGGAGGCAAATTTCTGCCGCAATTGCATTTGGTTTTGCTAGACGGAATTGCTTTCGGCGGCTTCAATATTATTGACCTTCCCGAGTTAGCATCGCGGCTGCAAATTCCTTGCGTTGCTGTCATGCGTCGCCAACCCAATTTAGATGCTGTGGAAAAAGCCCTCGGTCATTTACCCGATTCAGAATACCGTTTAGAATTGTTGCGTCGCGCCGGGAAAATTCACGCTTTTGAACCTTTCTTTTTTCAAGTTTGTGGCGAAAAACCCGAAGTAATTGCGCTGGTGCTTCAGCGTTTGACAGACACTGGAAAAGTTCCTGAAGCTTTGCGTTTAGCTCATTTGATTGGTGCGGCGGTAATTAATGGAGTTAGCAGCAGTTCTGCTTGAATCATTGTTAAGAACGGGCAAGATGCCCGTTCCACACAGACTAACTTTTCTGATGGGTGGGCCGGAGATCCCGTTAAGAACGGGCAAGATGCCCGTTCCACAAAGAGTAAATTTTCTTGTGGGGTGGGCATCCTGCCCGCCCATGCAAGACTTATTGACAATGGTGCAATATCTCAGTTTGTACTCGCTTACTTACACAATTTCGCCGTCAATTTCACCGAATTCGATTTGAGTTCCCAATGCCAAAGTCAGGGTACTTTCAGGTTCTACCATTTTTATATCACCTTGAATGTCTGTAGCCCACCAAGCGCGATCGCACAAATTGGTCAATCCTAACGAAAGCTCGTTTCTCGATCGAGAAGTGACTATAGCTACAAGACCGTTAGATGCTGCGGCTGTTAAACTCGGTATGTCAGAGGTGAATAGTTGAGTTCCCGCACTCAGAGGAATAACTCGACTGCCTAATTTCAGAGAAAATTGCCTGCTGGTAAAAGAATTTACTGCGGGCTGATCTGATATAAAGGTAGGCGGAATATTTGCCGTTGTTGGGGCTGGCAAGTCAGAGTTTCCTACTGTAATTGTACAGTTGCCGATTTTCTTTTGGTCGCCCGATCGCAAATAACTCACCGCCCCGCTATCAACATTCTCGCAAACAATTTGACCTGCTTCTAATTGAAACCGCATTGCCAAGGGTGAAACATTAGGAATGCAGATAATAGACAAATTTTCATCACTGCCAAAAGTCACTGGTTCCGAACCCAGAGTGAGAGTGCGATTTGCTCCGGTATCGTAACTAATTACCAGCCAAGCTTTGTTGAACAAAGTTTCAGCTACAACTAGCATAATTCCAATCCAAAAACCGATCGCAGCACAGCCAGCTAAGCGGCCTGCTGTACCCGATAAATTGTAAGCAAACAGAATAAACAAACAGCCGCCCAAAACTCCTCCAACACCGCCGCCTCCAGTGCCGCGAAGCGCTCCCAAATTAGGAATCCGCTGTGCAAGTCCCAGTCCTAACAAACTGCCAGCTATTCCCCAGCAAATTACTCGTAATAATTCGTTGTTTCCGTCGCCAATTCCGCTGTAAATACCTTCTGCGATCGCCCCAGAAATCGCTCCTGCTATTAAACCAAACAATCCGCCATTTTTTAAAGCCTGTTTAATTTGAGGTTTGCCTTTGATATAGTAATAATAGCCAAACATGATAGCCGTAGCAATACCACCGCCTACCAATCCAAACCAGCGACCTGTAGACAATACACTGTCAAAAAAAGATTCCGAACCAGGGAGTCGCTGCATGAAAGGTTCGGTGATGAGATTGCCGACGAAACCGCCGACAGCACCGCTAATCCCAAACTGCAAAGCTTTTTTAAGGGCTGATAGATTTCTTTTCACGGCGCACCAGATTTAAAGTGAGAGTCAAATCTAGCTACAAGCTCGAAACTTAGGATTTCCGATGATCTTATATCTGGCATCGCGATCGAGAACAGGCAAGATGCCTGTTCCACAAACACAAAGAGTTGAGTTTTCTTATGAGTAGTAGAGGTTGGGCAGGAACCATTGGTGTCAACTTAAGCTTTTAGTCCGCCAGTCCTCCCGCTGACCCAGCAGTCCACCAGGGAATTCATTCCCTGTCTAGTAGCAAAAGTCCTCTCAAAGAGGACTGAATCATTCCTTAGTCCTCTTTGAGAGGACTTTCGCTTTGAGGCAGGGGTTTCAACCCCTGACTATCGGTTTTACCTTAAGTGCACACCAATGGGTAAGAGATTCCGCCCGTCCAAGACTTATTCAGAATGGTGCAAGATGTGAGACGATCGCACCTCTCCCCGCCTGTCTCCCGCCTGTCTCCCCCCATCTCCCGCTTGTCTCCCTCTCAGGGAGAAGTCTTTGACCCTCGCGCGATCGCCCGTCATAATTCCCGCTCAATGCTCGATCGCCTGTAACCCTTGCTGCCCGATAATTTTAGCAATTTTTTAACTGTGAAATTTTAACGGAGAAGACCCCAGCGAGGGCCCCAATATGAAAAGGAATGTTACAAACTATTACAGTAACACTCAGAATGTGAACATAATGCCTCAAAATACTTGCGAGAGGTAGTTGTGTCAGAGAAGCAATATCCTTACTAACTGCCCGATAGTCACTCGATCGCCACTAAGTGGTCTGCTGCAATCTTTATCATAAATTAAAGATCGCATCAGTCATTTATGGTATTGTAAGCGACAGGCTTAGTGCGAGCACTCACAACCGCACCGGTGTGAAGAACAAGCGCCGTTAAGCACCGAAGGCAGTCAACCGCCAACAACTTCAACAGTTGCTGAGTGTGGAAAGTCCAGCCTTCCCCGTCAAAGCTCCTGCCTGAGCAGGAAAGATACGGGACACAAGCGCCCGCTTTCGCTAGCTCAGCGCAGAGCAGTTCATATAGCAAAATATCCAGCGGGTACACACAAGATGAGTATCGTCACCAAATCAATCGTCAACGCAGACGCCGAAGCTCGCTACTTGAGCCCAGGTGAATTAGATCGGATCAAAAGCTTCGTCACCTCTGGTGAACGCCGCGTCCGCATCGCCCAAATTTTGAGCGAATCCCGCGAACGCATCGTCAAGCAAGCAGGCGACCAACTTTTCCAAAAGCGCCCTGATATCGTTTCTCCCGGCGGCAACGCTTACGGCGAAGAAATGACCGCAACTTGCTTGCGCGACATGGACTACTACCTGCGTTTGATTACCTACGGAATCGTAGCTGGCGACATTACTCCGATCGAAGAAATCGGTATTGTCGGCGTCCGCGAAATGTACAAATCTCTCGGAACCCCGATTGAAGCCGTCGCCGAAGGCGTTCGCGCTATGAAAAATGCAGCAAGCTCGCTGCTGTCTGGAGAAGATGCTTCCGAAGCTTCCTCTTACTTCGACTACGTTATCGGTGCGATGCAGTAAGGAATTTTGATTTTAGGTTTTCGATTTTAGATTGAAAAATTGGGGGTTGCCGGCAACCAGTTAAAAGCTTTTGCAAATAACCAGCCAGTTAAAAATCTCAAATCCCAAATCCCAAATTCCAAATTCTAGCTCCAAAATTGGACTGACTCAGCCACTTTCTAGGAAACAAGACAACCATGCAAGACGCAATTACCGCCGTTATCAATTCCTCTGACGTTCAAGGTAAGTACCTGGACATCAGCGCTCTAGACAAGCTCAAGAACTACTTTGCTTCTGGTGAACTGCGCGTCCGCGCCGCTACAGCCATCAGCGCCAATGCAGCCACAATCGTCAAAGAAGCAGTTGCTAAGTCTCTGTTGTACTCTGATGTAACTCGTCCCGGCGGCAATATGTACACCACTCGTCGTTATGCAGCTTGCATCCGCGACTTGGACTACTACCTCCGCTATGCCACCTACGCTATGCTAGCTGGCGACCCTTCCATCCTCGATGAGCGCGTGCTCAACGGTTTGAAAGAAACCTACAACTCCTTGGGCGTGCCCATCGGTTCTACCGTACAAGCAATCCAAGCAATGAAAGAAGTCACCGCCGGTTTGGTCGGTTCTGACGCTGGTAAAGAAATGGGCGTCTATTTCGACTACATCTGCTCTGGCTTGAGCTAAGACTCAGGAAGAAGGAAGAAGGAAGAAGGAAGTTCGGCAACGGATTCTGTAACGGATGTAACAGATTTCAGTCCGATGGAAGTCGGAAGAAGGAAGAAGATTTATTTCTTGCCTCTTTTAACTTTTTACTTTTTACTTTGGACTTGTTACCTTTGGCTTTGAAAAGAGGTCAGGGAAGTTGAGAGTGATTGCTAGACCGTCAAAGGCTTGTCGAGAAAGCCCGATGAGTTTTAACGAGCTAGTTTTGACTCCTAACTCCCTGCCTTCAATCTTTAAAAAATCCATCTAATAATCTGTAAACCTACTCAGGAGTTAGTTTCCCATGAGAATGTTTAAGGTGACTGCTTGCGTCCCAAGTCAAACTCGCATCCGCACTCAGCGCGAATTGCAAAATACCTATTTTACTAAGCTCGTTCCTTACGACAACTGGTTCCGGGAACAGCAAAGAATTATGAAAATGGGCGGCAGAATTATTAAAGTGCAACTGGCTACCGGTAAGCCCGGTGCTAATACAGGTTTACTTTAAGAGCCGAAGCTGGATTAGTAGAGGGGTAAGAGGTCGCGATCGACCTCTTTTTTGTTTGTTATAGTTATAGCAGAAGGAATAATGTCCAGCGTTTTTAATCTCATCATTGAAAAATATTTCAATAAGCAGAAAGTATAACTGCGATTATCGCTAACAAAACAGCAAGCATTTGTGGTAATGTAATAGCCTCTTTCAAGAATAAAGACGATAATAATATAGTAATCAGCGGGTAGATAGACGTAACACTCACTACATTGGCAACTTCACCTTTACCAAGGGCTATAAAAAATACTAATGATGCCACCGTACCACAAACGCCAACTAACATGGCAAACAAAATTCCCCTAACATCTCCCTCAAAACTCAAATTATTAGTGTGGAAAATAATAAATAAAGTAGTTAAAATAGCGCCAATTGCTTCATAAACAAAAGCAGTTTTGTAGTCAATATATTTAGTCGCTAAATTACAGAAAAATCCCCACAAACCATATAAAAGCGAGCAGATTAATGCGTAAATTAACCAATCTGGTACTTTAGCCATCTTTGTTAGAGTTTATTGAGATCATTCTAAAATCCTATGGCTAATGACATTCGACGCTTGATTCCCTTTTTTGACCCCAGCGCGTCTCAATGGGCCGCTGAGGCCCGGTGGCTGAGGTGGCTGACTTTTCTGTGGCTGTTTGTAGGCCTGACCGCATTGTTTTCGGCTTCCTATCCCATTGCAAATTATGAATTTGGAGACGGGCTTTATTATTTTAAACGACAGCTAGTCGCAGTGGCGATCGGGCTGGCCGGCTTTAACTTGATGGTGTACTCCCCACTGCGCTACATCATGAAAACATCTCAGTTAGGCGTTTTGTTGCTGCTGGGATTACTGTGGCTGACCTTGGTTCCGGGGGTGGGAACCACAATCAACGGGGCGACTCGCTGGATATCTCTGGGCCCGGTTCCGATTATTCAACCTTCGGAGTTGATTAAGCCGTTTTTTGTTCTCCAAAGCGCCCGGATTTTCGGCAACTGGTCCCGGTTGACAAATAAAGTTCGCTTAACTTGGCTGTTAATTTTCGGTGCAATGCTGTTGGGAATTTTGTTGCAGCCGAATTTAAGTACCACGGCTTTGTGCGGGATGACTTTGTGGTTGGTGGCTTTAGCGGCTGGCTTGCCTTACTTGCAGTTGGGCGCCACGGCTATGGGGGGAATGCTTTTGGCGGTTTTAAGTATTAGTTTGAGGGAATATCAGCGCCGCCGGATTATGTCTTTCCTCAATCCTTGGGCTGACCCGATGCAAGACGGCTATCAGTTGATTCAAAGTCTCCTGGCTGTGGGTTCTGGGGGCATTTGGGGTGTGGGTTTGGGGATGTCGCAGCAAAAATTATTTTATTTGCCGATTCAGTACAGCGATTTTATTTTTGCTGTGTTTGCTGAGGAGTTTGGTTTTGTGGGAGGTTTCTCGCTGTTACTGATGTTAGCGGCTTACTCTACTGTGGCTTTGAGGGTAGCGATGAAGGCTCGAAATAGTGAGAGTCAGTTGGTGGCGATTGGGGTGATGGTGGTGATGGTGGGACAGTCGCTGCTGAATATTGGGGTGGCGACGGGGGTTTTGCCGACTACGGGTTTGCCGCTGCCGTTTTTTAGTTACGGGGGTTCTTCGATGTTGGCGAGTTTGTTGTTGTCGGGTTTGCTGATTCGGGTGGCGAGGGAGAGTTCTGAGGCTGATGTGGTTTCTTTGGATGGACGCAGAGGGAAGCCGGAAAAACCGAAGTTACGATCGAACAACGGCACTACACAAACTGAATAATTTGTCAAGTTATTTCTTTGACGCGCGGGTAGCTAGAAACCGGGTTTTTTAACCAAAATATTTGCTTAAAACCTTCCATAAGAGTCAAAAAACCCGGTTTCTTTACCTTCTGCGGCCCTTTCATTCCGGGCGATCGACTATTTCCGCCCGTCACCTTTATTGGGCGGTTCTTCTTGTTGTTCTTGAGGTTTAGCTGTGATGTCAGTTAATTTTTTTTTGTCTGGTTGCGGTGTTTCTTGAGTAGAGTTAGCCATTGAGTTTTTCCCTAAATAGATGCAGCGCTTAATTATATCTTTTCCGGCTACAAATGTGTTGCTGTAGATAGGGGGAGGAAAATCAAGACAGACAATTCTGATGCAATTCGATTTTGGCTTTAATATTAGACAGCATTATGTAAATGCAAATGGCGGTCGCTTGCTATACTGCTGGAGGGTTGCAGCCAAACAAATCGGAGGCGGACGCAAAAACACCTTTGTTAAGAATTAAATGCCGAGATGGCGATCTCGATTGATTAACCCTTGCGGCTGCAATTTTCCCAGCATTCGCGTTACTGTTACCAGAAAGAATTGGTTTAAAGCCGGAACTGCGATCGGGAGAAATAAAAAAAAGACTATTCATTACTCCAATCCTCTTCCTTCCAGGTAGATGTCGCTATCTTGCGGTCAACAGTCAACAGTCAACAGTCAACAGTCAACAGAACCGCGTCGTGCAAATCGCATTAGCAATATTTTGATATGTCAAGCGGATATTCAAACCAGAGGCCTCTCAAAAGTTATGAAACTGCAAAAAATTGGATTGTCGGCACTGATCTCAATCTTAGCGGCGCTGACTGTAGGTGAGTTTCGGTTGATCCCTAACTCTCAATTTAAAATCATCAATTCTCAGGCCTTGGCTCAAACTCAAGCTCAGCGGAAAGCCGAAGCAGACCGACTGTTAAACCAAGGGATTCAGCAGCATCAGATTAGTCAATTTCAAGCTGCATTGCAGTCTTGGCAACAGGCACTAATAATTTATCGAGAAATTAAAAACCGCCAAGGTGAAGGGAAAGCTCTGGGAAATCTGGGAATTGCTTACGATTCCCTCGGCGACTACGCCAAAGCCATCGAGTACGCTCAGCAGTTGTTGGCGATCGCCCGAGAAATTAAAGACCGCCAAAGCCAGGGGAAAGCTCTGGGAAATCTGGGAAGTGCTTACCTTTCCCTCGGCGACTACGCCAAAGCGATCGAGTACCAACAGCAGTGGTTGGCGATCGCCCGAGAAATTAAAGACCGCCAAAGCCAGGGGAAAGCTCTGGGAAATCTGGGAAATGCTTACCATTCCCTCGGCGACTACGCCAAAGCCATCGAGTACACTCAGCAGTTATTGGCGATCGCGCGAGAAATTAAAGACCGCCAAAGCGAGGGGGGGGCTCTGGGAAATCTGGGAAATGCTTACCATTCCCTCGGCGACTACGCCAAAGCCATCGAGTACGCTCAGCAGCAGTTGGCGATCGCGCGAGAAATTAAAGACCGCCAAAGCGAGGGGAAAGCTCTGGGAAGTCTGGGAAATGCTTACCTTTCCCTCGGCGACTACGCCAAAGCCATCGAGTACCAACAGCAGTTGTTGGCGATCGCGCGAGAAATTAAAGACCGCCAAAGCCAGGGGGCGGCTCTGGGAAATCTAGGACTTGCTTACGGTAACCTCAGCGACTACGCCAAAGCCATCGAGTACGCTCAGCAGTCGTTGGCGATCGCGCGAGAAATTAAAGACCGCCAAAGCGAGGGGGGGGCTCTGGGAGATCTGGGAATTGCTTACGGTAACCTCGGCGACTACGCCAAAGCCATCGAATACCAACAGCAGCAGTTGGCGATCGCGCGAGAAATTAAAGACCGCCAAAGCGAGGGGGAAGCTTTGGGAAATCTGGGAAATGCTTACAATTTCCTCGGCGACTACGCCAAAGCGATCGAGTACACTCAGCAGCAGTTGGCGATCGCGCGAGAAATTAAAAACCGCCAAGGTGAAGGGGTGGCTCTGGGAAATCTGGGAAATGCTTACCTTTCCCTCGGCGACTACGCCAAAGCTATCGAGTACGCTCAGCAGCATTTGGCGATCGCGCGAGAAATTAAAGACCGCCAAAGCGAGGGGAAAGCTCTGGGAAGTCTGGGAAATGCTTACCTTTCCCAGGGCAACTACGCCAAAGCGATCGAGTACCAACAGCAGGACTTGGCGATCGCCCGAGAAATTCAAGACCGCGAAAGCGAGGGGACGGCTCTCAACAATCTAGGATTGGCTCTCGCCAACTCTGGCAATCTCCCAGCAGCAGAGAAAACCCTACTTGATAGTATTAAAGTTTCCGAATCTCTCCGTGCTGGATTAGACGATGCCAATAAAGTGTCAATATTTGAAACGCAAACTAACCCCTACGTCAATTTACAACAAGTCCTCATTGCCCAGAAAAAAACTAATGACGCTTTAGAAATTGCCGAACGGGGTAGAGCCCGAGCTTTTGTGGAGTTATTGGCATCTCGCCTTTCCCCATCTGTATCTGTCCAAACTACTATCAACCCGCCCAATATCCAGCAAATTCAACAAATTGCTAAACAGCAAAACGCTACCCTCGTCGAGTATTCAACTATTGGGAATCAAGCCCTTTATATTTGGGTCATCAAGCCGACTGGTGAAATTACCTTTCGCTCAGTTGACCTGAAATCTCTTAACATCAATCTACCCGAAGCCAGCGAAGGGGCAAGAGTATCTGCTGCTCTGGGGACGAGAGGATTAAATGATCGAGATACCGCCATCGCTGAGATGATTCGCGGCACTCGCGAGGCTCTGGGTGTATCGGCGGGGGACACTGCCAATAAACAAACAGCTAATCCCCCTGCTTCTACCACTGCTAATTCTCGGATAATCTACCCCAAATTACAGCAAAGTTATCAACTACTGATTCAACCCATTGCCGATCTTTTACCTACTGACCCGAATGCTCCTGTCATCTTCATTCCCCATAAATCCCTGTTTTTAGTTCCCTTTGTCGCCTTACAAGATCCGACAGGTCAATATCTGATTGAAAAACATACTATCCTCACCGCTCCCGCCCTGCAAATTTTGCAGTTCACCCGCCAATCACGGCAAAAAGTCCGACAACTTTCTCTCCAGAATAACTTAGTTGTAGGCAATCCAATTATGCCCAAAATTGGCACACCGCCGCGCCAATTAGCTGCCTTACCGGGCAGTGAACAGGAAGCAATTACAATTGCCCAACTTCTGAATACTAAACCGATTACAGGCTCTCAAGCCACTAAAGCATCGATTGTTCAACAGATGCTAAAAGCCCGGATTATTCATCTGGCAACTCACGGATTACTCAATGAAGTGAAGAGGCGAGATTTACCGGGAGCGATCGCCCTGGCTCCATCAGGAAATGATGACGGATTGCTGACTTCCAGTGAAATCTTGGATTTAAAATTAAATGCAGAATTAGTGGTATTAAGTGCTTGCAATACTGGCAGAGGAAAACTCACAGGTGATGGTGTGCTTGGGTTATCTCGTGCTTTCATTAGTGCTGGTGTTTCCAGTATTATCGTTTCTCTGTGGTTAGTGCCGGATGAGCAGACAGCGGAATTAATGGCAGAATTCTATCGCCAGTTACAGAAAAACCCGAATAAAGCTGAAGCTTTACGGCAAGCAATGCTGATGACAATGAAGATGCACCCAAATCCGCAAGATTGGGCAGCGTTTACGCTGATTGGCGAAGCAGAATAAGATTTTTTTCGGCGCTTGCTACACTGCTTGAGGGTTGCAGCCAAACAAATCCGATGTGGACGCAAAAACATCTTTGTTAAGAATTAAATGCCGATCGCCATCTCGACTGATTAACCCTTGCTGCTGCAATTTTCCCAGCATTCGAGTTACTGTTACCCGCGTCGTGCAAATCGCATTAGCAATATCTTGATGTGTCAAGCGGATATTCAAACGAGTTCCCTCAACCACAGGCTGACCGAATTCCTGTTGCAATAATAGCAGTAGCTGATACAAACGGTCATCTACTCGCCGCTGTCCGGCGATCGCTAAAATTGCTTCCATTTGCCGCAGTCGCCGTACCATTTGAGGCAGCAACTCGTGAGCCAATTGAGGAGAAGCTTCGATTTCCACCATAGAATACCACATCAAATAAATATCTGATGTCGCCGTAGCTCGGTAAGTCTGCAAGCTTGTCAACCACAAACCGAAGCACATCGAAGGCCCAACCCAACCCAAAAGTCCTTCTTCCCCGTTTGGATAAAGCGTACTCAGTTGTGCTAGACCTTGACAGACTCGCCAAAGACCTTGCGACATCATAGGAATGGTTTCGCCCTTAGCATAAAAATGCAAGTTTCGACTCGCTCCTGTGTTATGCTGGACTTCCGCTAAAAGTGCTTTGGATGTTGGTGGCATATCCGTTATTTCCAGCTAAAAAACATTGGTCTGAGACCTACGCCTCTGACTCTAACCGGCAAAGGTAAAGGTTTGGTAATCGTCTGGTTAGCGCCAAGATAAGTTTTAGTCATTAGTCATTAGTTGTTAGTCATTAGTTGTTAGTTGTTATAAAATAATGACTGACGAGCCGCTGGCTTAAAGAAAATAAATGTACTCGTTATTCGGGCTTTTGCAAATAAATATTTAAGTTAAAAAATCCGCCGAATATTTGTTAATAAAGAGTCGGTAAATCAAGGTTTTATAGAAAACAGAGGCGAGTTCTGAAGGTCGATCGCACTCCCAGGCCCGCTGAGTCAAGTGCTGCTCTCTGCTGCCACAACCTTCAAGAACTTATAAAATAGTTCAAGAAGGTATCAAAAGAGAAAAGTAAGGTTTTTCATGGCCGATCAATTAATTCGCGCTACAGCCGCAGAGGGCGGAATTCGCGCTGTAGGCGTCATTTCCACCCGCCTCACCGAAGAAGCAAGACAGCGGCACAAGCTCTCCTACGTGGCTACAGCCGCCCTCGGCCGCACAATGTCGGCGGGGCTGTTACTCGCCTCCAGCATGAAGCGGCCAGAATCGAGAGTCAACATTCGCATCAAAGGAGATGGGCCGCTGGGCGGGCTTCTGGTGGATGCGGGACTTGATGGAACGGTTCGAGGTTATGTGGATAATCCCGAAGTGGAATTGCCGCCCAATGCTAAAGGCAAACTCGATGTCGGCGGGGCAATAGGTGACGGTTATTTGTACGTGGTGCGGGACGTTGGATATGGCTTCCCTTATTCAAGTACGGTGGAATTGGTTTCCGGCGAAATTGGCGACGATCTGACTCACTATTTGGCAACCTCGGAGCAAACGCCTTCGGCTCTGGTTTTGGGGGTGTTTGTGGGGGCGGGCGGGGTAGAAGCGTCTGGGGGTGTGCTGTTGCAGGTTCTGCCCAAGGCGGCAACGGACGAAAAATTGGTGCAAACTTTAGAATCTAGAGTTGCTGAATTGTCGGGCTTTACGCCGCTGCTGCGATCAGGCAAAACGCTGCACCAGATTCTCGAAGAGTTACTGGGAGATATGGGCCTGGAAATTTTCCCGGAAACTCAGATGGTGCGCTTTGACTGTGGCTGTTCGTTCGATCGAGTTTTGGGAGCTTTGAAAATGTTGGGCGAAGCCGAATTGCAAGACATGATTGAAAAAGATGGGGGGGCTGAGGCTACGTGCCATTTCTGCAATGAGGTTTACCAAGCTAATAGCGACCAACTTGCGGAACTGATCGGCGATTTGCGCTCAAACTCCGGTTCTTGAGACGATAATGTGTAATTGGCTCTATTGAGTGCGAGTTAGGGATGATGGCCTTGACCAATTGCCAATTACGCATTATCAATTACCTAATCACAAAATTTTGATTTTGGCGGTTTGGCGATCGGCTCTTGCAGTCTGGGGCCGACGGGAGTATGTAAAAGTGATGAATACATTTTATAGAGCAGTTGATAGCAGCGCTCGCAGTTTTTAAATAACTAACGCTGGCTGGTTGCTGTTTGTGGTGAGGATATGAGTCAAGATCGCAAAATACCAGGCCGTTGGTCTGCATCAGAATCCTTGGAGTCAACAAAGGATACTTCGTCGCTGGTGCGCTTACCAGCAAGGAAAAACCGGGCTGAACGACTTAAAGAGCTCCGAGAGTTGGTTACTTCGGGAAAACTGCCGGGAGGGCATCTGGAACTACCGCCGAATTTGTCTGGGGAAAACTCGCAGCCGCCGGGGGAACACAATCCGTTTTGGCGGAACTGGTCGAATAAGTGGCAGTTTTGGCTGGCGCTGAGTTTGATGCTATCGGTGGGTATGGGGTTTGTGGCAATTGCGTCTTTACTCAACCTGACCTCGCAGTCCAATTGCTCAAAGATTTTTTGGCCAACGGCTTCTGCTAACGATCGCTTTTTTTGCGCTCAAGAAGCAGCAAGCAAGCGGACGGCGGATGATTTGCTCAGGGCGATCGAATTAGTGAATGCTTTGCCACAAAACCATCCGTTGCGGCCGAGAATTAACACTCAAATCGATCGGTGGTCGGAGGATATTCTCAGGCTGGGAAATGCTAGTTTCCAAGAAGGAAAGCTGGAGGAGGCGATTGGGCTCGCTCGTAAGGTTCCTAAAAACGTTCCCGCTTACCCGAAGGTGGAAAAGCAGATTGAAAAGTGGCAGTCGATATGGGGCGATGCAGAGAAAATTTACCGCACGGCTGAAGACCACTTGCGTCAGGAAGAGTGGCCGCTGGCTTTCAGCCAAGCTACTCTGCTTTTGGATTTGGGAAATACTTTCTGGGAATCGGCTAAGTACGAGGAATTGACTAAGCTAATTCAGACGACTCGGGCTGAGGGCAATAAGTTGCTAAAAGCCCGGAATACAGCCTCCGAGGGAGGTCTCGACAATCTGGTGACGGGGATTAAGCTGGCTCAGGGAATTGATCAAAACAGTTATTTGTATCAAGCTGCCAATAAGGCGATCACGGAATTTAGCAAGAAAATTCTGGATATCGCCCAAAAACGCTTGCAAGCAGGGGATTGGCAGGAGGCGATGGCGATCGCTAACAAGATTCCAGAGTCGGCAAATTTAAGGGAACAAGTACAGGATTTTAATGAGTTGGCGAATGCTACTTCTCAGGCTTTGACTGGCTCTGTTGAGGGTTTCTCCAAGGCGATCGAGATTGCTCAAAAGTTGAAGTCCGGCCGCCCTTTATACAAACAAGCTCAAGATTTAGTCGGCCGCTGGCAACAAGAAATGGCTGATGTGAAAGTTTTGGATTTGGCAAGCAGGCTGGCGGCGCCGGGTGGGGTAAATGATTTGAGGGCTGCAATCGCGCAATTGCAAACAGTCCCGGAATCAAATCCCCGCGCTTCGGAAGCTCGCAGTCAAATTAGCCGCTTGAGCCGTCAAATCGAGCTGCTGGAAGACAGTCCGTATTTGCAAAGAGCGAACGATTTGGCGAGTACGGGGGATCCGAATTCTCTGGAAGCCGCCGTTGCTCAAGCTTCTCGGATAGCTAGAGGTAGGGCGCTTTACGTGGAAGCTCAAGCCAAAATTCAAGCTTGGATCGACAGGAGACAGCGGCTTGTTGACCAGCCGTTTTTGGATAGAGCTCAGCAGCTAGCGGCGAGCGGCAATTTGGCGGGGGCAATTGAGATGGCCCGCCGGATTCGATCGGGACGGGTGCTTTATGAGGAAGCTCGATCGAACATTCGGACTTGGGAGGCTCAATTTCAGGGCGAGCAAGGTTTGCAGAACGCCCGTCAGACGGCCCGAGCCGGGACTGCTGAGGCTTTGCAAACGGCTATTGCGCTGGCAAGTCAGGTTCCCGAGTCGAGTTCGCTCCGGTGGCAGGCGAGTGAGGCGATTGATGAGTGGAGCCAGCGGATTTTGGCGCTTGGTGTGGAACAGTCGTCGTCGGATCTGGCTGGGGCGATCGCGACTTTGAAGAAAATTCCCTCGGGTACTCGGGCTTTTGAGCAAGCTCGATCGCAAATCAAAGTTTGGGAGGAGTCGCTGAATCCTCCTGAGTCTGAATCTCCCCCTCCTGAACCGCCGGAAATTGAGCCTCCGACCAGCTCTGGCAATCGTTAGGTTAACTGGTTTGCCCGACATTGGGCGGGGGTTTAAAGTCTGAGAATTAGTGCTTGATTTGAGTTTTAACTCAAATCAACCATCATTCTCAATCAACTTCTAGGGGTGGGTTTACGAATAATCCTCACATTGCCAACAAATTAAATAAAGCCACCCCCACCACGCGATAAAACTCAGAGAATCTCTATTTAACGAACCGCGAAGACGCAAAGGGCGCGTTCGGCGAAGCCGTTCCCGTTCCCCGCAGGGGTTCCCGAAGGGTAGGGTAGGAAGAAAAGGAAGAGAAGAGAGACAAGAGAAAGACTTCACAATTGATACGAGGCTTGCTATAGCAGTTTTCTATTGGGTGAGGTACATCTTAGCAATTACCTTTTTCCCAATGATCAATTACCAATTACCTGTAATTTTAGATCAATTAAACATCCGCCGGATTCAGGTGCATCATTGCCCAAGTGGTGTAAGTGCCGATCGGACTCCAAAGTATGTAAGGTAGCAATAACAGGGCGGCCGGCTCCGAAACTTGCAAGACACTTAAAGCTAGCATTACGCTTAAAATAGCGCCAGTTCCGCCGATTATTGTGCCGACTTTTAGGCTCCTAACTTTGCACATAACCGAGGTGTAAGACATAGTTACTATTTCTAAAAGTAGGTACAAACCCATTCTCAGCCAAGTCTCCTGAGTTCCTGGTTCTTTTTCCCAAACAATCACTGCTGACCAAGCTGCACAAATAAAAATTACTGTCCAAATTAGGGGAATTGCTTTTTCAAATACTAGCCATCTGGGACGCTGTAAGCGGTTGAACCATTGGATGTCGCTGGGCGCGATTATGTTAGCAGCTAAAGCTACTACAAAGGCGACTCCTCCAATTACCATCCAGGATTTAATCATTTTGTTACCTTGGGCGAGGTTGACGGGTTCGATTCAGCAGATATTATCTCGGATTTTGGCGATCGCGCAATCTGTGCCTAGTTATATTAGATTGGGCCCAGTTGCGAAACCCCAACATCAGTTGACAACTAATTTAGACTTCTGGGAAACCTCAATTTATTTTTTTCTATTCCGTTTCATAATACAGGGGATTCCAGGTTTATGAAGTACAGTAGCAGCAGCTTGTAAACCAGTTTTTAAAGTGCTTAATATTAA
>NZ_JAUBTF010000051.1:0-59415 GCF_036702355.1 Microcoleus sp. D3_18_C4 | reverse complement strand
TGCCTATTTTTTTTTAGCACACATTGGCTCAATCCTTACAAAGGTATGGGTTTCAGGCTGGTTGTTACCCCCCCAGAATTCTATGACTTTGGTGGCTATTCCCAAGGCTAATTCTTAGCGGAACTTAATTTAACCCACGGCATTCACCCGCCATAACCGGAATGGTTAAACCGCAGAGGGCGCAGAGGACACTGAGGAAGAGAAGAGAGAGATTAATAATTCTGACCATTTTTAATCTGAAACTAGACCTGAAGCGTCCATGCGATCGTCCTCAGCATCCGAGTGTGTTAGGGGACAAATACAACTCTCCTGTCCCAGCCACTGCGATCCTACTTGATGCAGGGCTGCCATCACCGGTTGAATTTGGCGACCCTTGGGCGTGAGGGAATATTCTACACGGGGCGGAATCTCGGCATAAACACGCCGATCGACTAACCCTTGAGATTCCAACTCTCGTAGGCGTTGGGTGAGGGTTTTGGTGCTGATGCCCGGAAGTGCCGCGAGTAATTCGTGGGGACGGCGATCGCCTCCAAACAGTTCGCGTAGAACCAAAATTGACCATTTATTGTCCAACAAATCCAGCACAAATTGAATCGGACATTTAACCTCTACGCACTGACTTGCTTCCACCATAAACTCCCTTCACAGTTGCCTTCACGATAATTTCCATATTTCTTTAGAAATGGCTCAAGCGTCCTATTTGCTTCAATGCTTTACCTCAAGTAACTATAGGATACCACTGGTAACTGACTTGTGGGCGATCGCGGATTAAGGCAATGTGGTGCACAGTCATCAATTCCGAACAATCCACTCTCCACTCCTATGGTCAGTTCAATTAGTAAATCGGAGTCTGCTGGTCTGCCATCCGGCATTAAAGCACCTGTTCAAGAAACCCTGTTAACACCCCGCTTTTACACCACCAATTTTGATGCCGTTGCCGAAATGGATCTGTCCGGGCAACAAGCGGAATTAGAAGCAGTTGTAGCAGAATTGCGCGCGGACTATAACCGCCACCATTTTGTCCGCAATCAAGAGTTTGAGCAATGCTGGGACAAGATTGATGGCGAAACGCGAAAGGCATTTATTGACTTTCTAGAGCGCTCCTGTACCTCAGAATTTTCGGGTTTTCTGTTGTTCAAAGAACTATCCCGCAAACTTAAGAATCGCCAACCGTTGTTATCGGAAGCGTTTAGCTTACTCGCACGGGATGAAGCGCGTCATGCCGGTTTCTTGAACAAGGCGATGGCAGATTTTGGCTTGTCTCTGGATCTGGGCTATTTAACAAAAAATCGTACCTACACATTCTTCCCTCCAGAATGGGTAATTTATACTGTTTATCTGTCGGAAAAAATCGGCTACTGGCGCTATATTTTGGTGTATCGCCATCTCGAAAAACATCCCGAACATCAAATTTATCCCCTGTTTCGCTACTTTGAGAATTGGTGCCAGGACGAAAATCGGCATGGGGATTTCTTTAAGGCTTTGTTGCGATCGCAACCTAAGCTTTGGAATAACTGGAAAGCAAGACTCTGGGCGCGGTTTTTCCTACTGACGGTGTTTGCCACCCACACAATGACGGTATTGGAACGCTCCACATTTTATGACTCGATCGGTATCGACGCCGATGAATATAACAAGCAGGTGATTCATCACACCAATGAAACGGCAAAACGGGCGTTTCCCAGTATTTTAGATACTCACCATCCAGAGTTCTTTCCCCGTTTGGATCGATGTGCTATCGCCAATCAGAAGCTAGCAGAAATCTCAACTAACCAGCGCCCTGTCGCCATCCAATTTTGCCAAAAATTACCCTGGATTGCTGTGATTGTCTGGCAGTTGTTGCGCCTTTATTTACTGCCTTCGATTAATGCTGAATCGTCCAGAACCGCTATTAATTAGGAGATATTGCCATGACTAATCTATCGACACGCCTCCGAGAAGGCACGATGCAATCCCACACCACAGCCGAAAATACAGCATTTATGAAATGCTTTATGAAAGGCATTGTGGAACGGGAACCTTTGCGTAAACTATTTGCCGATTTGTACTTTGTTTACAGCGCCCTAGAAACGGCTTTGCAGAACCATGTCAACCACCCGATTATCGGGACTCTCTATTTCCCTGAGTTAAATCGCACTGAGAATTTGGCTTGCGATCTAGCTTTTTATTACGGTGAAAATTGGCGGGAGGAAATTACAGCTTCTCCAGCGGGTTGTGTGTATCGCGATCGCATTCAAACCCTCTCAGAAACCGATCCAGTCCTGCTGATTGCCCATGCCTACACCCGCTACATGGGTGATTTATCCGGCGGACAAAGCTTGAAAAACGTGATTCGATCGGCGTTGTCTCTGCCGCCGGATCAAGGAACAAATTTCTATGAATTTTCCCAAATCTCGACACCAGAAGCAAGGCGAGTATTTAAGGAACGCTATCGCCAAACCTTTGATGAGTTTCCGGTGGATGCTGACACGATCGAGCGAATTGTCGCCGAAGCAAATACGGCATTTACCCTTAACCAGGATGTAATGCACGAACTCGAAGCCGATGTGAAAGCGGCGATTGGAGAACATACCTTTGATTTGCTGACTCGGCAAGATCGCCCCGGTAGCACAGAAGGCCGCAGCCCTCATGCCAAGCGAGAATCTGTCGCGAAATAACTCGCCCCACGAAAACAAGATCGATCGTATCTCTAAAATATGCCGGGGTTCTGAATCTACAAAACAAAAGAAGGACACATCAGTTAATGAAACAGTTATCACAAACGGTTGAATTTGATGCTGCATTGTTGAATAAATACAACCAGCCTTTACCTCGCTATACCAGCTATCCACCCGCCACAGAATTAAGCACTGATTTTGATCGCAAAGCATTTAAAACTGCGATCGCCGTCGGCAATTACAAACAAACTCCCTTATCGCTTTACTGCCACATCCCCTTTTGCGAAACGCCCTGTTATTTCTGCGGCTGCAATACCATCATTACCCAGCGCAAGGAGGTGGTAGAACCCTATTTAGGCTATCTCGATCGCCAAATTCGCCAAGTTGCCAGTTTGGTGGATGCCGATCGGCTGGTGCATCAGTTGCACTGGGGCGGAGGCACTCCCAACTATCTCGATCGCAGTCAGGTAGAGTTTCTCTGGAACCAGTTAAATCGATATTTTCGGTTCGATGACGCGGCAGAAATATCGATCGAAGTCAATCCTAGCTATATCGATCGCGAATATATTCTATTTTTGCGACAATTAGGATTCAATCGGATTAGCTTTGGTATTCAGGATTTTAATCCCACCGTGCAGGAAGCTATCAATCGGGTGCAGCCCGAAGCGATGTTGTTTGATGTGATGGATTGGATGCGGGAAGCAGGGTTTGAAAGTGTCAATGTGGATTTGATTTACGGCTTACCTTTCCAGACACAAGCAACATTCCAGGAAACGGTACAGAAGACCTTGCAATTAAATCCCGATCGCATTGCCGTCTTTAATTTTGCCTATGTTCCCTGGCTCAAACCGGTTCAGAAACGAATGCCGGAATCTGCTTTGCCGACTGCGGGCGAAAAGCTGAAAATTCTGCAAAGTACGATCGCCCAACTGACGCAAAATGGCTATGTGTTTATTGGTATGGATCACTTTGCTAAGCCCAATGATGAACTAGCGATCGCGCAACAAGCTGGGCAACTACATCGTAATTTTCAGGGTTATACCACTAAGCCCGAATCGGATCTGTTGGGCTTTGGCATGACTTCCATCAGTATGTTGCAGGATGTGTATACCCAAAACCACAAGCGATTGAAAGACTTTTATCAGGCGATCGATAGGAATGAATTGCCGATCGAAAAAGGTGTTATACTTAATCAGAACGATCTGATTAGGCGCACAGTAATCATGGAATTGATGTGTCAATTCCAACTGTCGGTGCAAGATTTGGGAGAAAAATACCATCTCGGCTTCGATCTCGATTTTAATGACTATTTCGCTCAGGTTTTGCCACAACTTGATGCCTTAGAAGCCGATGGGTTAATCAAACGTTGGGGCGATGGCATTGAAGTAACGGCGATCGGCCGCTTGCTAATTCGCAATATTGCATCGGTGTTTGATAGCTATCTCATCCCCCACTCAAGCAAACGGTTTTCCAAGTCCCTATGAATCGTCGTCATATTTGTTAACTCAGATTAGTTAACATAGTTAGGGACGGATAAATACTTTCATAACCGAGTTGTTGCGTAAATTACAACCAATTCAACAAGGAAAAATCAATGTTCTGTGAACAATGCGAACAAACAGCAAGCGGACAAGGATGCCATCAGTTTGGTGCTTGTGGGAAAAGTCCCCAGGTGAATGCTATCCAAGATCTGCTGATTTATTATCTGCGCGGGTTGGCTCCGATTGCCCTCAAAGCAAAAGAGTTAGGCCTTGATACTCATGCAGTGGATGTCTTCACCTGCGAAGCGATCTTTGCCACGATGACGAATGTCAACTTTTCCGAAAAGCGGTTTGTTGAGTATCTCCAGGAAGCGATCGCCCATCGCGCCAATCTCAAGGCTCAAGTGCAGCAAGCAACAGACACTCCACCTACTTGGTCGGAAATTTCCAACTGGGAACCCAACTTTGAGGATAGCCTGGTTGAGCAGGGTGAGCTGATTCCCATCCAGTTCATGAGTCAGTCTGCCTCGAATGTGGATATTTTCTCGCTCAAACTCACGGTGCTATATGGGGTTAAGGGTCTTGCCTCCTACACCTTCCACGCCTACGAAGTGGGACAGGAAGACGAGCGGGTGTATCGTTTCATTTACGAGGCACTTGTCGCCCTCGATAACCAGACCTTGAGCTTGCAGGAGTGGGTGAATCTTGCTCTTGAGGTGGGAGCCATTAATCTGCGATCGATGGAACTATTGGATGCCGGACATACCGGTACCTATGGGCACCCAATTCCCACGCCTGTTCCCCTCAATCCACGGCAAGGGAAGGCGATTCTGGTTTCAGGACATGACATCAAACAACTCGAAGGCTTGCTGAAGCAAACAGCAGACACTGGAATTACTGTTTACACCCACGGCGAACTTCTACCAGCCCACGGCTATCCCAAACTAAAACAGCAGTACCCCCATCTCTACGGTCACTACGGCACTGCTTGGCAGAACCAAACCAAGGATTTTGGCAAGTTCCCCGGTGCGATCGTGATTACGACCAACTGCTTAATGCCAACCCATTCCTATTATGAAGATAAACTCTTTAGCGTTGGCCCCGTCGGCTATCCGGGTCTGATTAACTTGAGTGCGATCGACAATGACACACCCGATTTTACTCCAGTTATTGAGAAAGCACTGGCACTTCCCGGCTTTACTGAAGATGCACCACCCAGGGAAGTCACAGTTGGTTTTGCCCACAATACAGTCCTAGGTGTGGCAGATAAAATCATTGAGGCTGTGAAACAGCGTAAAATCCGCCATTTCTTCCTGGTAGGGGGCTGTGATGGAGCCAAACCCGATCGCAACTACTACACCGAGTTCGTAGAAAAAGTACCTGATGATTGTGTCGTGCTCACCCTAGCTTGCGGCAAGTTTCGGTTCTTCGATCGACAAATGGGCGACATTGACGGACTACCCCGCCTGATGGATGTTGGTCAGTGCAACGATGCCTACTCCGCGATTCAGATTGCTGTAGCCCTAGCCAATGCCTTTGAGGTAGGTGTCAACGATATACCCCTTTCCATGATTCTGTCCTGGTATGAACAAAAGGCAGTAGCCGTCTTGCTAACTCTCTTGCATTTGGGGATTAAAAACATTCGTCTAGGGCCGACATTGCCGGCGTTTATTTCTCCCAATGTATTCAAGCTTCTGTCGGAAAAATATAACTTGCAGGCCATTACCACCCCTGATGCCGATCTGGCAGCTTGCTTGAGCTGAGTGGGAGTTTTGGGTAAATAAGTCGCTCCGGCGATCGCACAATGCCTACCCATGACAGGCGAGTGGATCAATCCTGGGATTGATTTACAGTTTAACCAAATGGGCGCATTTATTTGACTGGTATAGCAATCCTCGCATCATTTGTGAATTTCTTACTCCCTCCCTTGATAAGGGGAGGGTTGGGGTGGGGTAAAAAGTTTACGACTCCTGCAAGGATTGCTATAACAGCGATTGCTTTTTCTCATGTTTATTCCCAAACTTTTTGTTTTGTGAGGTAATTAATGACCGCTAAACTGTTGCCAACAACTCCCACTCGAGTTCCGCTGGATTGGACTGCGGTCTTCTTTTTCACGACTATTCATGCCCTCGCGCTCTTAGCCCCCTGGTGCTTCTCCTGGTCTGCCTTGGGTATGACCCTATTTTTGCATTGGTTATTTGGCAGTATTGGCATTTGTTTGGGCTATCACCGCCTATTGAGCCATCGCAGTTTTCAGGTTCCTAAAGGGCTGGAATATGCGATCACCCTGATCGGTACCTTTGCTCTACAAGGAGGGCCAATTTTCTGGGTGGCGGGTCATCGGCTACACCACGCCTATACCGAGGATGTCGATAAAGATCCTTACTCTGCCCGTCGGGGGTTCTGGTGGAGCCATATGCTGTGGATTTTCTACCCCCATTCAGAATTCTTTGATTATGAACAGTACCAGCGGTTTGCCCCCGATCTGACACGCGATCGATTTTATTGCTGGCTGAATCGAAACTTTTTGCTGCTGCAAATCCCCTTGGGGCTACTGCTGTATGCACTGGGGGGATGGTCATTTGTGATCTGGGGTATGTTTGTCCGAGCCGTTTTACTCTGGCATAGCACCTGGTTTATTAACTCGGTCACTCACCTGTGGGGATACCGTACCTTTGACACAAACGACAACTCCCGCAATCTTTGGTGGGCGGCTATTCTCACCTATGGCGAAGGTTGGCACAATAACCACCACGCCCATCCTAACGTTGCCAAAGCAGGCTGGCGCTGGTGGGAGTACGATCCGACCTGGTGGGCAATTTGGCTGTTAAAGAAATTGGGTGTCGCCCGAAAAGTGGTGATGCCACCTGCTCAAAATGGTACACCTTCATAAAATTGGAGAGCGACATGAAGCCATGTCTACTGTCACTAAACCCTTCACTTCTGTTTACGGCCCCGTGCAATCCTGGCGCTTTGGGCGATCGCTAGGAATTGATCCGATCGGGCCTGATTCTACTTGCTCATTTAACTGTGTGTATTGCCAGTTAGGTGAGATTGAGTACCAGAGTTGCAACCGCCAGATTTTTGTCCCGACTCAGAAAATTCAACAGGATCTGCAATCCTTCCCTGTCAGCGATGTGAACACCATCACCCTCAGCGGTAGCGGTGAGCCAACTCTGGCGCTGAATTTAGGCGAAATTCTGGTTATGGCGAAGGAGATGACCGGGAAGCCCGTTGGGGTATTGACCAACGGCAGTTTGCTGGGCGATCGCGCGGTGTGTGAGGAACTGGCGATCGCCGATTGGGTAGCTGTCAAAGTTGATGCCATTGCTGCTGAATCATTCTGTCGCATCAATCGCCCCATGCCAACCATCCACCTCCAGGACATTTGGGCCGGTCTCCTCGAATTTCGCCAACTCTATTCAGGACACCTGGCAATTCAGACGATGCTACTAACCGAGTGGAACGAACAGGATCGGGCAGAGTACATCCGCCGGATGCAAGCATTACTGCCGGACGAAATCCAACTCAACACGCCGACGCGACTTTGCCCCCTGACGCATCAGCTAGAAGCACGAGGGAATGATCCGCCCAATGCCTGTTTATATCCGACAAGGCAACTCAAGCAAGTCAAGGCTGAAGTGCTACAGGTTTTTGCCGATCGCATTGAACGTGTGATAGGAATTCCAGTGCGTTACCCATCATTAAAACCAGAGGCAGAGAAGCGATGAAACCTCAGAAAACCAACCCATATTTTCAGCTTTTAGACATTCCCCCTGGCTATCTCAACATCATGGGATATGTAGACGAGTCGGAAGTGAATGGGCCCGGTTGTCGAGCCGTGATCTGGGTGCAAGGATGCCTGCGGGAGTGTCCAGGCTGCTTTAATCCGGCTTCTTGGTTTTTTGAGATTAATCAATTAATTGCGGTTGATGTTCTTGCCCAGCAGATTCTCAGCAATCCTCGCAATCAGGGTGTCACTTTTTCGGGCGGAGAACCTTTTTGGCAAGCTCCCGCCTTGGCAGATTTGGCACGCCAAGTGAAAGCAGCAGGATTAAATGTCATGTCGTTTACTGGCTTCACGTTAGAACAATTGCGATCGGAACAGAGGCCGGCTGGTGTTGAGGACTTGCTGGAACAACTCGATATTTTAATCGATGGTGCCTATGTGCAGTCTTTGGCAGTCCACTCACCCGATTCTCTCGTTTCTTCCAGCAACCAGCGCGTACATCTTTTCAATCCTGCTTTTGAGGATCAACTCACTTGGGCGAGCGATCAGATGGAGATTCATATTCTCAAAGATGGCAGTCGGATTTTCACAGGCTACCGGGGTCAAATGAATCTGGCTGAGTCGGAGTTATGAAGCCGATCGCATTAAGCATCAAGCATCCAAGCAACACACTTTTGCATTTGCTCGCTCATGGTTTGTCGATCGGCATTATACCTGCGGCCGTGTCCCGGCAACACCCATTCAAACGAGTAATTAGCCAAATTCTGCATTGATTTGATTTGTTCCGGCCAAGAATACCAACAGACATCGTGAAACCCAACTAGCTGCTGCAAACTTTCCGACCAAGCAAGATGATCGCCGGTGAACAAAAACTTGTTATTGTAAAGCAAAACTGTGTGACCTTTCGTGTGACCTGGCACCGATATAATCAACAAATCGTCTGCTAGTTGATACGGTTCGCTGGGCGACAATTGAATTTCTACACGGCAAGTATCAGCGTTAATTTCGTCATAATGAATGATGCGATCGCACCCAAAATGGTCGCGGTATTGTTGATGATCTGCCACATCATCGCGGTGAGTCAAGTACATATAGCGAATGCCGCCCATTGCTTCTATGTTTTTGACTAGCGGCGGCACAAAACGAGGAGAATCAACTAAAATGTTTCCTTCGGGGCGGACAATTAAATAGCTGGCTGCGGCGTAGGATTTCTCTGAGTGGTAGCCGCAGTGATAGACATTTTCTGCTACGAGTGCGGGCAACAGTTGCTGGGCTTCTTTGATCCTTTTGGGTTTTTCTACAGTGCCGATCGAACTTGTGGGGCAAGACAAAAGAGCCGCGAGCGATCGTATTTCTTCAGTTTCATTAGTTGGCTGGTGGTAAACCGCAGACTGTTCTCCCGCTTGACCAAATACTTCAGGTGCCATCCACCGACAAGTATCACAGTCAATGCAGGTACTGTCTACATAAAAGTTACCATTAATATTTTCATTACGCCTCCGATTAATGTTAGCCATTTTTCTACCTCTTAATAAACAATATAAATTATGGTAACTTAGTATAATTACTACGACATCCCGACGGGGGATTAAACCCCGTCTCACAGCACAATCCGGTTACAACTCACTTCTTGCACCATTCTCAAGAACGGGCAAGATGCCCGTTCCACAAGAGATTAATTTTCTTGTGGAACAGGCAAGATGCCTGTTCCTAAAAGGATTATTGACAATGGTGCAATATCTCAGTTTCAATCAACAATTCTACTGCTGCTGATCCGCTGGAAAAGCACCCGCTTTCACCGCCACAGTAACAGGTTGTCCGCCGCGGCTCAATTCAAGCTGTAGATCGCTGCCCACTGTACTTTTCTCCACAATTTGTTGTACGCTGCCAGCATCAGTTACTTCTGTACCGTTGATTTTCTTGATCACATCGGCAAGACGAACTCCAGCTTGTGCCGCCGGAGAATTTCTAGCAACTCCCAAAACTAACACGCCTTTATCTTCAGTCAGCCTCAATTTCGTGTTGGGATTTTGATTAAATTCTCTCTTGATTTCGGGAGTAATGCTCAACATCCGAACGCCGAGATAAGGATGTTCGGCTTTTCCTGTTGTTACTAATTGGTCGGCAATTTGTTGTGCTCGATCGATCGGAATAGCAAAACCCAATCCTTGAGCGCCTTGAATAATCGCCGTATTCATGCCGATAACTTGACCGCGCTGATTCAGCAGCGGGCCACCAGAATTGCCGGGATTGATCGCAGCGTCGGTTTGAATAAAGCTGACGCGCTTGTCAGGAACACCGACATCGGCGCTAGAACGGCCTGTAGCGCTAATAATGCCCACAGTGACAGTATTGTCCAAACCGAGGGGGTTGCCGATCGCGATCGCCCATTCTCCCGGCTCTAATTCTTCAGATTTGCCCAAACTCACCACAGGCAAATTGTTAGCTTCAATTTTAACAACAGCCACATCAGTAACTGTATCGACGCCTAAAACTTTGCCGACAAATTCGCGGCCATCCTTCAGTTTTACCGTCACCGTATCCGCGCGGTCAACGACGTGAGCGTTAGTCAAAATGCGACCGTCGGAACCAAAAATAAAACCCGAACCAGAACCCCGTTCTACTCGATTTCCCGGTGCAATCGGAGATTCGGAACCGAAGAAGCGGCGGAATTGCTCAGGTATCTCATCTGGAACTTGGTTCGTCACGGTGCGAGAAGAATTAATCCGCACTACCGCCGGGCCGACTTCCTGCACAACTTTAGTAACAAAATTAGAGTCTTGAGAGGGCAGTATATTTGCAGGCAATGCTGAGATTGGCGCTGTACTTGAAGGTTCAGCTTGAATGGCGTTAGAACTTCCAGGAACTTGAGAAGTTAGGGCGTTGCAGCCAACAGTTGCGGTGGAGCCGAGTAAAATAAGGGATAAAAAAGCCAGTTTTTTCGGTAAAGCAAAACGGCGAGAAGTCACAGTGGTAGCAGGCATATTTTTGGTTGACATAGTATTGATTTGATGGCAGTTAGAGCGAGAGTTATAATTATGGTTTTGCATTTTTAGCACCTACTGTAATTAAGTTAGAAGTAAAGGAGCTTTAATTTTAATTCAAGCATTTGTAATGTCTGTTTGACTGGTGGGGTTTACCCTACCAGGTGGGGTAGAAACCGGACAGTCGTAAGCAAAGTGTTGATTCCAGCTTTTGAGTGCGATCGAGCTGAGTCGGCACTGGTGAATTGCTGTGTGAGTGCGATAATATAAACTACGGTAGCCAGCTCGCATATTCCGCATTTCCCGTGAAAATTTCACAGGATTGATATCCGAAGTCAACAACAACCCTGGACTCCAAAAACCCAGGTTTCTACGCCAAATATTCGTTGTGAGCGATCGACGTTAAGGTAGAAACCGGGTTTTTAATACCGCCTGCGTCCATGCCATTAGCTAAAGCAGGCGGAAAGCCTAAACCTAAAGCAGGAAGTAAAAAAAACTGTAAACCCTCAAGCTAAAATATCAACTAAACCAACTTAAAATAGCCGACCAAAACTCTGTTAAAATTTGAGATAAAAACGGAGTTTGCAATATTATTGCTCCATAGGTTCAATGGAACTAACCGAATCGATTTCCCTCGACTTGTTCCTCGAAATTTCCAAAACATCAACAGTATTCTTAATAAAACCAGCCATCGGCACAGCCACTAACAAACCTGCTACTCCTGCCACCTTAACCCCCACCAGCAGCGCCACTAAAATCCACACAGGATTGAGGCCGATAAAACCGCCTAATAACCGAGGAGCAACCCCGCTTTCAATTATTTGCTCAATTACTGTAGCGACAGCTAAAACTGTGATGCCGAGCCAAAAATTGTTTAAGGTGATCAGCAAACTGACAATGCAAATACTGAAAGGTGCCCCGAAGGGAATCATAGTCATTGCACCCACTCCCAAACCGAACAGAAGTCCGAAGGGAACTCGCAAAATTAAAAAAGCAACAGTAATAGACAATCCCATCAATCCCGCCAAAGTTGCTTGGCCGACGAAGTAGTTGTGGAAGCTTCGCGCTAGCAACTCTCGCAATTGAAGGCTCTGCTTGGAGGGAAACCATTTAAACAATCCTTCCCATACGCGATCGCCGTGCAAGAGCAAGTAAAATGTCACGACTATTGTGAGGAGGAAATTCAACAGGCTGTCTGCAGCACCCAAGCCAAATTTGAGAATTTCGCCAGTGAGAGACTGCAATTGAGATGAAAGTCGATCGCTCAATTGGGTAGTCAAACCGCTGACATCAATGCGGAGATTGCGATTTTCTGCCCAATTGTGGAATGCTTCAATCTGTTCTGTGCCAGAAACTATCCAAGTCGGCAGTCTGGTGGCGAGTTCAGTGATTTGGTTTAGCAGAATCGGGGCCAGAGTTACACCTAAAACTACCAATACCAGTAAAGTCAAAAACAATACCGACAAAACTGCTCGATCGCGCTTCAAGCCGTATCTGTGCAGAAAGCGCACTGGATAATCTAGCAAAAAAGACAGCACTGTAGCCACTACCAAAACTGTAATCAGGGCGCGAAAATATTCAAAGACTAGGAGGGCTAACCAGCAGTTGAGTACCGCTAGGGGAAATACCAGTCCGTAAGTCCACCACTGCGGCAGTTGAGTGAAACGTCTCATCTAAGTTAACCGAGTTAAAATTTGAGATGCAAGATGTGAGATTGACGCTGCTATTCGCCGTTCTCCGTTAACCATTTTATAGTGCATTTATTTATACCCGACTGCTGAAAATTCCCAGTTGCTCTGCCAGGGGAAATTGGGTTGCTGGCAGGCACTGCCTGCCACAACCATGTTATATCGTTTCCGCTGGTATGGATATATCACCTGCGAAAAAAATATTTTTTGCTGTTGACCGGGCAGCGGTTGGCAGCTCGTGATTCAACCTTTTTCCCCGTGCCGTTCGAGAGCTAATTGAATTAAACGGTCTACTAATTCGGGGAAAGAAATGCCGTCCGCGGCCCACATTTGCGGATACATACTGGTAGCTGTAAAGCCGGGAAAAGTGTTGATTTCGTTAATCAAAACTTCTCCGGTTGATTCAATGTAGAAAAAGTCTACTCGCGCTAAACCTGCCGCGTCTATAGCCAAAAATGCTTGTACTGCCATTTCTTGGATTTGCGAGATGATCGCACCGCTGACTTTTGCTGGGATTGAGCAGTCGGCTTGTCCCTGGGTATATTTAGTTTCATAGTCGTAGAAATCGCTTTGAAAAGTAATTTCTCCCACGGTTGAAGCTTGGGGATTATCGTTACCTAAAACTGCACATTCTAATTCTCTAGCAACCACACCCGCTTCGACAATTATCCGCCTGTCGTAGCTGGCGGCGCTGTCGAGAGCAGCTTCTAATTCAGCGCGCGATCGAGCTTTAGAAATTCCCACAGATGAACCCAAATTGGCTGGTTTGACAAAGCAAGGATAACCCAAAGTTGTTTCAATTTTATCGCACAGTTTGGGGAAAACGCAAGGATTAGACCAGATTTCGGAACGGTTGACAGCGATGTATTTTACCTGCGGCAAACCAGCCTGAGCAAAAGCCATTTTCATCGCAATTTTATCCATGCCTAGCGCCGAACCTAAAACCCCGGAACCGACAAAAGGAACTTGCATTAATTTCAGCAATCCTTGCACCGTACCGTCTTCACCGTTGGGCCCGTGCAAAACAGGGAACCAAACATCTACAGCATTAAAATTAGGAAACTGTCCAGCGGGAGAGTCGTTTTGTGCTGTTTGTTCTTCTATTTCCAGAGGTTTTCCGGTGGCTAAGACTTCTTGAGGTAATGTTCCCGACAGCCAGCGGCCGTTTTTTTGGATGTAAAAGGGCCGAACTTCGTATTTAGAGGCATTTTCCTCCGCAGCCAGGGCGCCGGCGATCGCCCGCGCCGAACTAATTGAGACTTCGTGTTCGCCCGATCGCCCCCCGAACAATAGCCCGATCCGCATCGTTGTCATTTTTCACTACTCCTAGGACTTTTCGACAAATATACACGCAGTTAGCGCCGCTAACGCAGAAACCAACCGCCTTAAAACTACTTATCTCCTCTGTTCCACTCTTCCTCAGTGTCCTCTGCGATCTCTGCGGTTAAAATCCCCCCTCCCGCCTGTCAAAAGCCTGAATACACCCCCGGTCATTTTCAGTTAAACCGTTGCCACAATTCACAGCAAACAGCCACCTTTAATCTAAAATTGCATCATTTCCATCCGCATTCGATTCAGGTTTCTTGCCCTGAATTGAAACAGTTTATTTCCTCGATCGTCTTTCCGCGCACTTAGATATTCCCGGAGTCAGAAGAAACGCTCAATACTCCAGTCATGCTTATTTTTATAAAGAGTTATTGGCAGCAAAATGCGAATGAGTTTCTGCATAATTTGCTGCTGATATTAAATTACATCTTCCCAGGAATCTAGTTGCGATTTGACACCATAAAATTTATGTTTTGAGTTTAGCAACATTATTTTTGGTAATTCAACTCAAAACCCAAAACTCAAAACTATTCCACCATTTCTCCCGTCAAACTAAAAGCCCGAATATCTGTAATTTTAACCCGCACAATTTTACCCGCCAATTCTGCAATATCGCCCTTAAAAAATGTGAGACGATTGCCGCGAGTGCGCCCCATCACCTGAGTTGAATCTTTAAGATTCTGGACTTCCACCAAAACCTCTTCAGTGCGTCCGAAATAGCGCTGCGATCGTTCCATCGCCGTTGTTGTGACTACATGATTGATTCGTTGCAGGCGATCGGCTTTCACCTCCTCACTCAACTGATCTTCCCACAAAGCCGCCGGCGTCCCAGGGCGAGGCGAATAAGCCGCAGTATTCACCAAATCGAAACCAACGTCTTCGATTAACTTCAAAGTCTTCTCAAACTGCGCTTCCGTCTCCCCAGGAAAACCGACAATCGCATCCGCAGTAATCGAAGCATCCGGCATATAACGGCGAATTGTATCAATAATCCGGCGGTATTTTTCCTGAGTATAACCCCGCGACATCGCTTTCAAAATATCATTATCTCCCGACTGAAAAGGAATGTGAAAATGTTCGCAAACCTGCGGTAATTCAGCACAAGCCTTAATCAATCTTTCCGTAAAATAGCGCGGGTGGCTAGTAGCAAATCTGAGGCGATCGACACCAGGCACATCCTGCACAAAATAAAGCAAATCCGTCAAAGTATGCTGGTTGCTGCCGTCCGGTTTTGTCCCCGGCAAATCGCGCCCGTAAGCATCAATATTTTGCCCCAACAAAGTTACTTCCTTGTAACCTTGACGGCCCAAATCCTCCATTTCCGCGCGAATAGCCTCCGGCATCCGCGACTGTTCAACCCCGCGAACATTCGGGACAACACAATAAGTGCAGCGTTCATTGCAGCCGTAAATTACATTCACCCAAGCAGTAACCTTGCTGTCGCGGCGCGGCTTAGTAATATCCTCCATAATCTCAACAGCTTCAGTCGCCACGACTTGATTGCCCTCAAAAACTTGTTCCAGCAAATCTTCAAGTCGGTTAGCGTGTTGCGGCCCCATTACTAAGTCTAATTCCGGCACTCTCCGCAGCAGCGCTTCACCTTCCTGCTGCGCGACGCATCCAGCTACAATTAAAGTTAAACCCGGTTCTTGGCGTTTGCGATGAGCTTGCCTTCCTAGGTTAGAATAAACTCTTTGTTCGGCATTATCGCGAATTGTGCAAGTATTGTAGAGAATCAAGCTAGCTTCGTTCGGGTCTTCCGAGAACTCAAAGCCCATATTTTCGAGAATGCCGGCCATCCGTTCCGAGTCGGCTTTATTCATCTGGCATCCGAAAGTAGTGATGTGATAGCGGCGGGGTTTAACGGTCATGGCGAATTGCAGGCAAATAAAAAATATAGGTTTTCAACCTTAAACAACTATTATATAACAAGTCCCAACCATTTGTGAATTTTTATTTTTATTAGTTCATTTAAACAACCCCGTTCACCAATCTCTAGCGTGTGTGAGGCGCGACGATTAACTGTTACGGGGGGCTAGAAACCCGGTTTCTACGAGTTTTGGGATTAGTCACGACAAATCTAGCAAGAAACCGGGTTTCTGAGATAGTTTTGCGCTTATTTATCTATTTATTTTGTCTGTAAAAACTGTAAAATTGTTTTGGCAATACCTTGTGCAGCCAAATAAGGAACCCCATTGCCAACAGTTTTAAACATATTAGTTAATGTCATCTTAGCCGGCAGTGCAAAATCTTTGGGCAGTGACTGAATAGCCAGTGTTTCTGCAACAGAAAGCCGGCGGAGTTTGTAAGGGTGCAAGTGAACTTCGTTATTGCCGTAACAAGCTGTTGGCGAATAACGCCATCGGTGCAATCGCTTGAAAGATTTTTTTGAATCATCTCCTTCATCAACGGAAGCAAACCGCTTAAGGCCTGCTTTGGGCTGGAAATAGTGTTTGGCATTGGGATGGTTGAGAACGTCATTTTTTTGGAACCAAAATTCTACCGTTAAATCTTGGGGAATGCCATCAGAACAAGGCACGAAACCATCCTCTGCAAAGGCTGTTCTATCAGGCCAAGGATGAGAAAAAATTTCTGAGTTTGGATATAATACTTGACTTTGCCAAGGAAATAAACTTTCGTCTAACATTTGGATTTTTTCTTCTAGGGAAATGCCCAGATTTTTGACAAGGTTTTTTCTAAGTCCAATCAAAATAATTCTCTCCCTATCTTGCGGGACACCGTATTCTATCGCATTAATTAAACGTTCGGCAAAAACGTATCCCGAATCCGCCAACTGGTTTTTTAGTGCGTCATAAAAAGCCTTATGTTTTTTGGTTCTCCACAAACCTTTGACATTTTCAAATAAAAAGAAATCCGGCTGCTGCTGGCAAATCAATTCAATGTAGGAAGCTGAAAGTTTGCCTTTATCTCCTTCCCCACCTCGGTTTTTGCCACCAATAGAAAAGTCAGGACAAGGCGGCCCCGCGATAAACCCCACAATATCGTGATGCTTGCGGGCATCTTGCATCAATTCCCGCAGGCGAAAAGCTGGTTCTCCCCCTACAAGTCGAGTTACATCTGCTTCTTCTCCTTCGCAATATCCGTATTCGGGTAGCGGCAAATTCAGGCACTGCCGAGAATAGCGGTATGCTTGCATGAAAGGTGGGAAAATTTCATTGACATACGCTACATTAAAGCCGCTCGACTCAAAACCCAGATCGAGCAAGCCAGAACCAGAAAAAAATGAGAATATACAGGGCATTGGGCATTGGGCATTGGGCATTGGGCATTGGGCATTGGGAAAGAGAAAAGATTAACTTAATAGAACTCCTTTTATTCCTGCGTATTCACTTGACTCCAAATTAAAGTTGTTAAATCCAAAATATAATCGATTGAGTTGTCAACGTAATTTTCGGAAACTTTGCCACCAGTAATTAATATTTTTGATTGGTCTTTGTAATGCGCCTTGTGACGACAAATCCACTTAGGCTTATCTCCAGTAGTTTCCAGCTTTTCTATTTTGAAAGTGCCATGATGCAGTCGATAAACTGGCGTTTCATTATAGTTTCTGTCATTAGGATAGCCTAAATTACCAATAATGTAGATATACTCTCCAACTAAGGTTGCAGAATGAAAATCAGTAGGAGGGAAAACCTCTTTGGGATAGCCTAAAATCTTAAATTTTCCATGTCCGTCGTAAACAACCACATCGTTATAGATACCAAAGTTTGGATCGGAGTAATCTTCGTGTTCGCCAGCAATTTCAATGATTCTTCCATCTGGCAATTCTGTAATTGTTCTCCCAAATCTTTTATAGCACCATACAGGTGGATTGTAGGTATCCTGATTCCTAAACATGAATTCCGTAGCCCCAGCCTCACTACCACTCACAATCATTGCCTTCCAAAAGTCCACTTCCATTACTTCTGGATTAGTTTTCCCAAATCGACGCTCTCTGCCAGACAAATACTGTTCTAGCGTTACTTCTAGATCGTAATTACCCACTCCAGTGAGATATGGCCTCATATCATCGCTGATATCGCTTATATCTTCCCCCACATCAACAAGTATTCGGACAATTTGTAGATTAGTGGCCGAGTTAATAGCCTTATTAGAGCAATGATTGATTCGACTAGGATTTGCTCCATTCTCTAATAGAATACGCACGCAATCAGTCGCGCCACATTCTGCCGCTAAAATTAAAGGAGTGTTATTAAAATCATCAGTAGCTTCGATATCAAATCCCTGGTCAATCAACCATTCTAAAACTTCGGTTTGATCGTTTTCGATGGGATACATCAATGGAGTATTGCCACAGTGTCCACGATCGCTGCGATCTGCTCCTGCTAACAATAATAATTTGGCTGTTTCAAGCTTACCGACTTCCAAACTCAACAGCCAAGGAGTTTGACTCCAGCAGTCGCGCGCAGAAAGATCGGGATTTTGAGCGAGTAATACCTTTACATTTTCGACATCCTCACAGGCGATCGCTTGCATTAGTCCTGTCCATTGCAGGTCACTAGCATCCGCACCTGCCTCTAGCAATAATTTGACAGCATCAAAACGTCTCATTCTTGAGGCGACCCTCAGGGCGGACTCGCTGTAGATATTGACATTGTTAAGTTCTGCACCTCTTTCGATCAGCAAACTTAAAATTGATAATAATTCTCGATCTGTTGAGATAGCGCATCCATTTATGGCATCGATTAAAACATGATTGCCATTTGGTCTTTGATAGTTTATGTTGGCTCCAGCATCCAAAATCAGTCGAACTTTATCGAGACTCCCTGACTGCACGGCTAAGCTGAGTACATTATTTTTATGCTCTCCACAAATCACTTCAATATCAGCTCCATTGTCTAAAAGAAACTTAACCATATCGATCGCTGCATTTGAGCTAGAGATCGCGCACATCAAGGGTGTCATTGAGTAAAATTGATCTGTACTATCAATATCGACTCCACTAGCAATTTGCCGTGCTACACCTGCAATATCTCCTTGTTCGGCATAAATATGAATTTGCATTGCTTTGAGTTAAATTTACTAATCAAATATTCCTAACATTTGTACCGCATTTTGGAATAGTTTTAAGTTTCCCTTCCATTAGTTTCTCCAGCGAGTGGTGACTTCTCCATTATACACCCATCAGCTAATGCTGCTTTTGATTAGCATCGGTGCGGGTGTTGTGGTGTGGTTTCTGGTTTTTTCGAGCGCCAATTTCAAGAGAGTGTTTGCTAAATTCCAGAGAGGAAGATAATCAGGAAAGCCCAAGGGATAGTTTTGGCAAGGTGCTTGATGTGGATTATAAGATAGATTTGCCCGCTGGGTCCCTGAACGCAACTATTGTTACCACCATTGACCGCCTCGAAAACGCCAGTAGGGAAATAAAATCCGCATTAGTGTTTGCGATGCCAGATAAATCGCCAACCATACTAAACTGTAATGTAGGGCAAATGCTCCCAAATCAAACTCTGGCTTGGGTATTCCGGGCAAACCAACTATTTCTATCAAAAATAACACAAAAATTGCTTCCCAAATCCCGGCGAGCAATTGAAATGCGCCGGGCCAATCTCGATCCCAGCGGTACTGCTGGATGTAGATATATAAGGCATCCCAGCCGATGCCAAAAATCGCTACATACCCTAAAATCCAGAAAAAGATCGAGCCTGATTTACCAGCGATTAAACCTAGAAAAAATGGCAGTGTTACTAAAACGCCTACCGTTGCAAATAATAATATTCGAGTTTGCCATCGGCCAAATAAGGTGGGAGTCATTCGATTTTGGATTTTGGATTTTAGATTTTGGATTTTAGATTGAATGCGAAACGGTTTTGTTTCTAATCAATCTGGAGATTTATTTAAAATCCATTTCAACCACTGCACAAACGATCGCCAAACGCTCAATTTCCGCACACCAGCAACTCGGTTGGCGGCCAGACTTTCAACGGAACGCAAGGCGGCGTATTGCAAACCCAAAAAGCTGTCTACGGGCGCGTAATGCCCTCCCAAAGTAATCGCGCCGGCTGCGTATACCCGGCCTTCTGTATTGCTAGCAGAAGAATTCCGCAATTCGGGCACTTCAAAATCGTTGTTAACACTCAGCCGGCCCAAACCGTTGAGGGGAAGATTATATTGAGCTACCAAATCGTTTAACAGGGGACTGGTTTTTACCTTAGCGTCCAAACCCGTAGCATCAATAATAAAATCAGCTTCTAACTTAATTTGCCCTTTAAGTTCCTTCTCCTGAATGTACGTCACCGTGCGGTTTTGACTGTCGCGCTCGACTCGCTCGACTTCACCGAAGGTAATTTGATACCATCCTTGACTTAAACCTTCTTTGACAATCCGCCGCCAGTCGCTGCGCTGGGCTGTAGTAGTTCCGCCCCAGTCTGTGAGCAACTGCGGGCGAAATTCGGGGGCGGCTTTTTCCAAAATTACTCGCAGTTCCCCGCCCCAGCAAGCTTTTGGCCAGTTGAAAGGTTGAAATTCGTAGTGATTTTCCACTCTTCGCTGAGCGAGTTTAAATTTGTTTCCTTGAGGTTTGGGCGATCGCATCAAATGCAATACTTGAATATTGCGGTTCCGCTGTCGCGCTTCGTAAATTCGCTGCACCACCCGCGAAGCCACAATTCCCCGGCCTCTAATTAACACGCTGCCGCCACTGGCCTCCAATTTTTCGTAAACGCCGTCGTGCTTTTCGTAAGCGTTGACAACCGAGTCAAAATCCTGGGTTTTTTCGCGATAAGCTTGCAAGTCCGGCAGAAATTGAATGGCAGGATAGCCGGTAGCTAAGTGTACGTATTGGGCGATTAAAAAAGCGTGGTCGCGGTGATCCGCATTCGATCGAGAATAAGCGATCGCGTACCTGCCGTCATCTGTTTTGCGAATTCCCCGCACTCTACCGTAGCGAAACATCTGATTCCACCCAATTCGATCGACTTCCCTGTCAATAGAATCAAACACATTCCCCGCGCGAGGCGTATAAGTTTCGGCAAAAGTCGGTTCAGCAAACACCTGCCACATCAACTTCAACGACATCCCCAAACGCCCTTTGAGCAATTCCTGCCAAGCTTCCCGCAAAGCATAGGGAGGCCAGCCCCAAATGTTGTCTGGACAAGAGTCAGAATTCGATCGTAGGCGTTCCCGCAGCGGAATTTGAGAATTCAGGCACAAACGCAGATAGCGGGCGTAAGGCTGGTTTTCCATGCCCAAAACCGCAATTTGATCGATTTTCACGCCGCAAATTCTGAGCAAATCCACCCAAATAAAGCTGCCCAAACCGCCGCCAACGGCAGCCCAATCAACTTCTGTCACAGGGAGTCCCATAGATTGGAGCGATCGCATTGACACTTGAGAAGCGTGCAAAAATGCGATCGGCGGAAATTCTCCCCTACTACTTGTTTGAGAAACCTGCGACATTATTTGCGGCCCCAACGCGGGGTCTGGCCCATTGGTCTGCGGGTTAAAGAAAATGTGAGAATTGACCGACGGCGTTTCTAGGGAATTAACAGCAAAAGAAATGCCGATCGCGTAGGGCCCAACTTGCAGCATATCCCCGTTTGCCAGCACGCACCGGGTTTGGCGAATGCCGTTAACAAAAGTACCGTTGCGGCTACCCGTGTCAGTAAGTAAAATACTGTTACCTTCGCTGCCAATCACTGCATGAAAGCGAGAAACTTGACTGCTGCTGAGGGCAATTCGAGAAACTCGTTTCCCGTTGATAGTGGCGGGCATAGCTTCAAAAATTCGTCCCAAAGCGATGGGTAAGTCGAGTATGGGGGATCGACAATCCCCCGTAGGTGTATCTGTCCAAGTCAGTCGCAGGCGCAAGGGTTGAGAATTCATGATTATTTTTTAAACATCAGCCATCGGCTTTGAGCTTTCTGCAAAAAAAAGATTTTTGAAGTTGAGAGTGTTTAGCGGATAGCCCCATTTTCCCTTTTTCTCATATGTGGCACCATTGTCAATTAGCCTTTTATGAACAGGCTTTTCGGCCTGTTCCACAAGAAAATTCACTCTTTGTGGAACAGGTCGAAAAGCCTGTTAAGCGAGAATGGTGCAAGATGTGAGTTTTTCAAACTTTCACGGAGAGATCATCACACTCGCCGCCGCCGCCAAAGAAGTACCGCACCACGGACACCCCGCATTCAACTGTGCGTAAGGCGCAATTCGGCTGCATTTGGGACACTGCAAACCATATTTTGAAGGTCCCGTCGGCTGAAAGTTACCAGGTGCGGGAGGCCCCAGCAAAACTGTCTGGGGCGCGGCTACCTGCACCTCCGTGACATTTACCACCTCGATTTGCACTTGCCCTAAATGGATGTGGCTTCCCAATTTCAATTTTGCTTCGCCTTGGGCGAGAATTTTCCCATCTACCAGGGGCGGATTGCTTTCGCGCAAATTCCGCACTGCATACTCCTGCAATTCCTGATTAAACAATATTTCAACGTGCAGCCCCGATACGCTGGGATGCGAAAATACTAGATCGCACTTCGCCGGATCGCGCCCTAGCCTCACGGTTCCCGGATTTTTGCTCGGCTGTCCGTTTTGAATTGTTCGAGTTTGACGCACCCCAGCTTCTGTCCATGCTAAAGTTAGCTGGTTTGTCATGATTGTATAGTTTGCTCAAAAATATAATAAAAAAATATTAGCTGATTTATTTTGAGGACGGAGTTCCTCACCAAAAAACTTAATTAGAATTATTGACGCCGACTCGATCGCACTTCTAAAAATATTATGTGCACCTATACAAAAAAGCCCTGACTTCGGGGTTTTTAGTGCTCCTATTGGCTTTTTTTGAGAGACTTAATGGCGCTTGTCAGCTTTTGTTTCCCGCAAAATTATGGACCGCAGTGCAGCTTCGTTAAAAAATTGCTGTTCAAGATTTGCCAGCGATTGCTAAAAACTAATTCCTGGGGGGTTTTCACCTTGGCGAGGCTGTTGTGCGCTAGTGACGATTTTTGGAGGTTGGGCGATCGAACTACCTCGGTAACTTCGATCGCCCCCCTCCTCAAACGTTTACTGTCCTAGTGGTATCTCTCACGCTGCAACTATGCAATCTTTCATTACAGGGCCAGCCTTGAGAGACTTAAGCTTCGCTCTTGCGGCTTTTCCGACCGCCTTCGCGACCAATTTGAGCCATATGTTCACGATTTCTGCTGACAGCTTCGCCACCTTTTTGACCAGCTTGTCTGGCTTCTTCAGAGGTGAATTCGTGTGCAGTTCCTTTCTCGTGTGCAGCTTTTCCGCCTTTGCTAGCAATTGCGCGCTGTTTTTCTGCATCCATAGAAGCGAATCCGCGTTTGCTTTTCTCAGCCATGACTGTCTCCTTGTTTTTTTCTGATTTTTTAGCTCGATCGCGCCTTCGCCTCCCACTGTCGTGGTTACTCCCAGTCAGTGGTGAGATATCCGACGGTAAATTATGAAACCTCATCAGACGAATCTAAGCTTTTGGTTTAACTCGCAGAATGAATATTTCATAACTTACAAATGTGAACTAAAAATAGTTCACGCCCGGGCACTATAGTTAGAGCCGCCAATTTTTTAAGCTGGTTACTGTCTTTCAATCATTCTATAAACCCCCCAACTTTTATACCTCTTTCTCAGGTATAGTCATTCTTTAGTTCGCTGGAAGGATGGAACCGAAAGCTGATTGGCAGTAGACTCAGAGGATTTTTCGACTTAACCGCGCCCCCTCAAAAATTAAAAGTCCAAAGACGGATGCTTTTTTGGTCTTTTTACTTTTTTTTTGAGGCATTCCGCGCTTGCCACTGATCCCTATGTTAGTTGGTCTGCCGATCGAGTTGTTTCTGGTAAGCGATATTTTGGGGCGCAGCGCAGCACGTACTCGATCGCACTTATCAAGTTTACCTTATGACCTATCGAAACATACATCGGTTTTACCCCTGTTTGCGTCCTTAGCGCTGCGCCTACCGTTGATCCCTCTAGCTGCAAGGGTTGCCAACTGCCCCGGTCGAGTCCGACTTCTGAATGTTCTCCAATAAATCGATTTTTGGCAACTCCGATCGTGGGAATCCCGGTCAACACCCCCAAATGGCACGCAAGACCGAATCTGCGGGGATGGGCTAGTCCTTGACCGTCGCACAATATCAAGTCTGGCCTCAAACTGATATTTTCTAAAGCTTCGAGAACTGCAGGCACTTCTCGAAAAGACAGGAAACCCGGAATATAAGGAAAAGTTGTAGGACTGCGAACCACAGCTTGCTGCTGCAATTGCAAGTCTGGAAAGCTCAGAACTGTTACAGCGGCCCGCGATACGTCGTTTGCACTGTCGTAGCCGACATCTACACCGGCGACGTACCGAACTGTGTCCAGTTGATTTTCGGTAATTACCTCTGACCGAAGCTGTTCTTGAATGGCGATCGCCTCTTCAATTGTCTGCGGCCAAGGGTGTCGCTGCAACATTTTGATTTTTCTTCAACCGTTCTCATCTAAGCTTAACTTATTTTCGGGCATTTTTAAACTCAGATTTTTATCGTTTTTCGCTACAAATTCCCAACTTGCCCAAGGAGTCTTTTTTTCTACTCAGGAGGGTTGAGGAAGTCGGGCAGATGCCAATTCTACAAATAGAGTCTGTAGGTCGGAGAGTGAAATTCTATCTTTCGTGGCTTGCAGCAACCCGCAAAGGTTTTTGTGGCACGCACCTGCCATTTACCATTAAAATTTACCCAAAAATTAGCTGTTCAATTCTGATTTTTTCGCTTTCTAGAAAGCTTTCTCTTTCCGATCGCCATTTGATCGCTTGTCAAAGAGCGATCGAGCTATCTATCTACTTCTGCTTTATCTAAAAAAATCCACTTTGTCAAGATAATTGAAACATTTATTCATCAATAATCTCACCCAGCTATAGCAATCCTAAATCATTTGTGAATTTCTTACTCCCTCCCCGAACCCGCGGGGAGGGTTGGGGTAGGGTCAAAATTTACGACTCCTGCAAGGATTGCTATACAAGTCCCATTTTTCATACCCGCTCATCGAGCTAAGAGGTTCCCACACCCTCACAACTATATGACTTTTATGAAAAAAAATAAAATAATTTATGAGGTGTTGCACCATTAACATGAAGTTATAATTTTAGATAATATCGAATATAAAACTAACATCAAGTAACACAACATAGGTGAATCAACATATGAAAACCGTGCAAAGTGTTCAGTACAACCTAGCTCTCTACTTAGTCGGTGGCATCGTCTTCATCATCGCTGCCTTAATTTTAAGACCTTTTGCCCTCGTCGGCGCAGGAGAACGGGGCGTCATGATGCGCTTCGGGAAAGTTCAAGACGTGATTTTAGATGAAGGCATCCACCCGATTTTACCGATCGTCACCTCTGTAAAAACTATCAGTGTGCGCGTACAAAAAACTGATTTGAAAGCAGATGCAGCATCCAAAGATTTGCAAAGCATTACTACAGATTTGGCAGTCAACTGGAATGTTGACCCCGCCAAAGTTAATCAAGTTTTTCAACAAGTGGGAGACGAAGAACAAATTGTTACCAGCATTCTGAGTCCGGCAATTTCGGAAGTTCTCAAAGCAGCAACTTCTAAAAAAACCGCAGAAGAAATTATCACTAAGCGCACGGAACTCAAAACAGAAATCGACAACAGCCTCAAAAAACGTTTGGAACCTTACGGCGTCATCGTCAGAGATGTTTCGTTAATAAATTTTGGCTTTTCTCCAGAATTTAGCAAAGCCATTGAATCCAAACAAATAGCCGAACAAGAAGCTAAACAAGCAGAATTTACAGTTCAAAAAGCAACCCAAGATGCTCAAGCTGAAATTAACCGTGCTAAAGGTAAAGCTGAAGCTCAACGCTTGCAGCGGCAAACTTTAACAGCCGAAATTTTGCAGCAGCAAGCAATTGAAAAATGGAACGGCCAGTTTCCGACAGTAATGGGAGGAGGCGGAACTTTGCCATTAATTAATATTGCGCCGCCGACTTCTCAAGCTGCAACTCCTGCTAAATAAGCTGCTGCAGATCATGATTGCCAGGGCGTGGGGAGAAGGGGAGAGGGGGAGAGAGTCTGAGGGGGAGAAGAATGGAGGGTTTGTCACAGCAGAAGTGAAGATGTGCTTTTTTAAATGCCGAACAGCAAGGGTACAAAATACAACTAACCACTAAGTAAGGTGAAATCCCGCTTACTTAAATGTGGAGATACAATTTGCGTTGCGCGAGTCCTGAAAAACGTTAGAGTAAGAAACAACTCGGAAATTGTAAAGGTTTGCTTGAAAGTTCGGCTGATGGGAGATCGGGAGAACCAGTCAATTTCTAATTTAGGTGAAGTGGGGGATGTCGGCGATCGCCATACTGCATCAGAAGCCCTGTGGCTACGCGATCGAGCTTTGGCAGCTACTAGCAGTGGCATTGTCATTGCTGACGCTAATGCACCAGATTGTCCCATAATTTATTGCAATCCGGCCTTTGAACGGATGACGGGTTACTGCGCCAGTGAAATCTTGGGGCGCAATTGCCGATTTTTGCAAGGCCCGGATACCGATCGAACTACCGTAGCTAAGATCCGCGACGCCTTGCGCCAAGGTCGAGAAATCCAGACAACAATCAAAAATTACCGCAAAGACGGCAGTCCTTTTTGGAGCAAATTGTCGCTGTCTCCGGTGCGAGACGACAACGCTCATTTAACTCACTTTGTAGGAGTTCAGTCCGACTTGTCGGAACCCATATCTGAAGTGCAGCAAGCATTGCAGCAAGCTAACGACCAACTGCAAACGATTTTGGAAGCTGTTCCGGGAACAGTATCTTGGATTAGCTCGGATTTGCGCTATTTGGGGGTTAACCAGCACTTAGCGAAACTGCATGGTTTGCGGCCGTCGGCTTTTGTCGGTCAAGATATTGGTTTTCTGGGCGCGAGCTCGGATTTTAACTCTTTTGTGGTGGAGTTTTTTGCCGGTGACGCTACGGAAGCGGTTAAAGAACTCAACGTTAAGGTACAAACCGACGCGGGACAGTCGGAGGAATACTATTTGATTGTGGCTCAAAAGTACGATCAGGGCAAAGCAGCTTGTCTGGTAGGGATTGACATTACCGAGCGCAAGCGGGCAGAAGAAGCTCTGGTGCTGACTCGCAAGGCGGTGGAAAGTTCGAGTGACGCGATCGGCATCAGCGATGCGAACGGCACTCACATTTATCAAAATCAAGCGTTTTCTCAGCTATTTGAATGGGACACCGCAGAGGAATGTAAACTAGCCGGAGGTATATCGGCCGTTTTTGCTGACCCCGCAGTCGCCAGGGAGGTACTCGACACGATCGCCCAAGGTTATTCTTGGTTTGGTGAAATTACCAACCGCACTAAAAGCGGTGAAACTTTGCAAGTTTTGCTGCGGGCAGATGCTATTAAAGACCGCACAGGGAAAATTGTCGGTCTGATTTACATGAATACCGATATTACCGACCAGAAGCGCACGGAACAAGAGCTGCGGCAAAGCGAGAAGCGCTTTCGATCGTTGATTGAAAATGCTAGAGACATTATTGTGATTCTCGACGAGAAAGGCTTTTGCCGCTATGTCTCTCCTTCCCTAGAGCGGATTTTGGGCTACCCGACGGCGGAAGTCCTCGGCAGATCAATATTTGACTTGATTCACCCTGACGAATTGCTGATTGTCGATCAAGTGTTCAAATGTGTCATGCAAATGCCGAAAGTTAGCCAGGGAATGGCGGAATACCGAGTGAAACACAAGGACGGTTCCTGGTGCGTGTTGGAAGCGGTGGCGACGAATTTGCTCAACGAACCTTCGGTGCGGGGAATTGTCGTCAACTGTCACGATGTGACTGAGCGCAAGATGGCTGAAGAACAACTGTTGCACGATGCTTTGCACGATGCGCTGACAGAGTTGCCGAACCGTGCTTTGTTGACTGACAGGTTGGGGCAAGCTTTTGCCCGCGCCCAACGGCATCCGAGCTATCAGTTTGCGGTGCTGTTTCTCGATTTGGACAGGTTTAAGGTGATTAATGACAGTCAGGGACACCGCACGGGCGATCGACTGTTGGTGGCTGTGGCTCGCCGTCTCTTGACTTGTTTGCGCCCAGGGGATACGGTGGCTCGTCTGGGGGGAGATGAGTTTGTGATTTTGCTGGAAGAAATTCACGGTGTTGATGAGGCGATCGCCCAAGCAAAAGCAATTCTCAAAACGATCGAACGACCGCTTTATTTGGAAGGTAATAAAGTTTTAATTACTGCTAGCATTGGCATTGCTTTGAGTACCGACAAGTATCAGTGGCCGGGTGATATTTTGCGCGATGCTGATATTGCGATGTACCGGGCAAAAGCTCTCGGTAAAGCTCGCTACGAAGTTTTTACCAGTGCGATGCACACTCAGGCTGTGGCTTTGATGCACTTGGAACACGATTTGCGGGAGTCGGTTGAAGAACTAAATTTGAAATATTCGATAGTGGATTTCGCCTGTGGGACGACGGCAGAAAACTCGTCCATGAGTGAAATCGATCGCAGATTGGAGCGTCCGAAGTCGCAATTGCCTACTTTAAAATTGGAATGTCCTTTTACTGTTTATTATCAGCCGATCGTTTGTTTGAAAACTGGCTCTGTTATCGGATTTGAGTCTTTGGTGCGCTGGCTGCACCCAGAACGGGGTTTAGTTTCCCCTATGGAATTTATTGCGATGGCGGAGGAAACAGGGTTAATTATGCCTCTGGGTTTGTGGGTTTTGAACGAAAGCTGTCGCCAAATTATTCAGTGGCAGAGTTTGAATTTCCCACAGGTAAATTCACCGCTGACTGTAGCAGTAAATCTTTCCGGGAGGCAGTTTGCGGAACCGGAGTCGATCGAGCAAATTAAACAAGTTTTGCAGGAAACGGGTGTTGACACTCGCTGTTTGAAGTTGGAGATTACTGAGAGTGTGGTGATGGAAGATGGGGAAGCGGCGGCGGCGATGCTTTCGCAGTTGAGAGACTTGGGTATCGGGCTGTGTATTGATGATTTCGGCACTGGTTATTCGTCTCTGAGTTATTTGCACAAGTTCCCGATTAATATTTTGAAGGTCGATCGCTCTTTTGTCAGTCGCATCGGGGAAATGGGCGAAAATTTGGAAATTGTGCGGGCGATCGTGATGCTGGCCCGCAGTTTGGGGATGGAGGTAGTGGCAGAAGGGGTCGAAACCGCCGTCCAATTGGCTCAAATGCGGGCGATCGGCTGCGAGTACGGTCAGGGGTACTTTTTCTCTAAACCTCTCGACAGTGAGGCAGCTACAGCCTTGTTGAGGCGATCGCCCAAATGGTGAACTGAACCAAATATTTAACCGGATCAAATTGCTTGATTGTCAATAAGGGCGATCGATCTTTTCGTACTCAATGCCTTGGGTGTTAAAATCAAAATTTAGTATAATAGCAAACTATAGAGATAGGAAAAAATATATGTCTCAATCTGTTGTGCCAGCAGTCGAAGAAAAACAGCTCGATACTTCGCCGACATTAACTTTTGAAGAGTACAGAGTTTATCAAAGCAATGACGATGTACAATATGAATTGTACAAAGGCAAATTAATACCGATGGCAACGGCTAGCGCATTACATACAAGCATCTGCGAATTTTGGGTTTATAAATTGCAGCGTTACCTAGCTGAACACAATCTCGATTTAGTCGTCAAAACTTCTGTAGGAGTCAGAACCGAAGAGGCGACATCTCGGATTCCCGATGTAGTTGTTTGCACAGAAAGTTTGTGGGAACAAGCTCTTGCCAGACCCGGTTCTGGCATCTTAGACTTGAGCGAAACACCTTTATTTGTAGTAGAAGTAGTGAGCCAAGATCGGCGAGCAGATTATGTACTTAAACGAACAGAATACGAACAGGCTAACGTGCCGGAATATGTGATTGTTGATCCGACACAAAACAGACAGCGGGTGCGAGTTATGGCATTTCCCGAAGGTGATGACGTTTATACACAGGTAGATTACTTGCCGGGTGAGGAAATGGTATCTGTAGTATTTCCCAATCTGAGATTATCAGTCAATGAAATTTTAGATCCGCCATTGGTAGAAGGGTTAATTAAGGCAGAACAAGCTCAATTGCAGAAAGCTGAAAGGTTGGCGGCGAGGTTGCGGGAATTGGGCGTAGATCCTGATGCTGTGTAGGAAATTGGATGAAGTACGTGAAGCGAAGTTATCCCGCAGGGAATCGCCCTTGATGTATCTCAATCATCTAGCGGCAAATCGCACAGGAAATAAAAGCGATCGCGCCCTAAATCTTCGCCTTTAATTCGCCCTAAGAAACCCGTTAAAGGTGAGGAAAGTTCTATTAAAATTTGGTGCATTTCTTCATATTTTAAAGGTTGGGGCGACATAGAAAAGGCATAAGCACCGTGAAGCTGATTAAATTCAACACTTGTTGATTTTGTTCTTTCCAAAAAGTCTTTGACTAGCTGAACTATGTGCGATCGCACTTTAAGCTTTTCCCGCACATCGTCAATATAGCGATTAACCTTAGCATCGGCTTCCTCACCAAACGGCTGTTGTTCCAAACAAGGTTTTAACTGTAATAAATCGATCGAACCTGGTTGCTTAGCTTTCAATTCAACCAGCTTTTGCAATGTTTCCGGGCGGATTACGTTCATGTGGTTTGTGATAGCAGTTTGTTTAGCGTGTCTATTTAGCTGACCAGCCGCCATAATTATCTTAATACAGCAGTTGTATTGTTCCTGAAGATGCTTATGGCCTAATTTTATAAGTTGCGCTGGCGTTCCATCAGCTACGGTTTCACTTTTGGTAGCTTTGCATTCTCCCACAACCTGATAGGGAGTTTCACAGTAGAAATCTAATCCGCCAGCACCGCCTGTTGATTCTGGATTGAGGCTAGCTTCTGGTTTATTGTTAGAATTGGCAAATCCTAGCTTGATAAAACTTTTGCGGACTAACTTTTCAAATGTATTACCATCGCTAGAGTTTCCGATTTGTGCGATCGTTTTGATCCAATCTAAATCAGGATCGGGTTTGGCTGTTGGTGAATTTTCCGACCAACCTAGAAATATTTTGATATCATCGTTGAGCTGATTGGCAGCTAAGTTGCTACTACCAATTTGCTCAACTTGCAACTGCAAAGCTTCTAAATATTTATAAGGATAGACTTCTCCCGCCACCAGGAGAGCTTTACGCTTATAAAAACTAGCTTCAGAAATCACCGGAGTATCAATCTCGCTATTCATTGCCATCACATCGTCGCGCTGCGGCCAATAAAAGGCTCCTGACTCTGTTTGCACATTGACTACGCAAGGATTAGACAGGCGATAAACTCGTAAAATCAATAGCTTGAGAACTTGGTATTTTTCAAAAATATGTTCCAAAGCTTCCAATGTCCAAACCGTTGACTGTGCAATTTTCTCTAAAAGGTATTTTTGCTGTGAATTGATCCGCCAATGATATTCACAACGCGCCCATACTTTAAGCTGGATAGGATATGTTTGAATTTCAGAAAATGCACTTTCAGCCTTCGTCAAATATTGAGGCTGATAGTATTGATCGACGCTAAGATTATCAGGAAGGTGTTGACTCGGATAGAGCCAGAGTACCTCACCTTCTCTGATATTTTGCCTGAATGGTACAGCAATTAGCCTGCCTAATGTTAGCAGTTCAACATCACTAGCTGGTAATTGAATACCCTTAATGATTTCACAATTCATATTAAGCAGGAGCACTTAGAATTTCACAAAGCAATGGATTTTCAGCAGCCAGGTTTAATTCTTTCACAAATTCAATTACCTCCTGCTTAGTAAACCCGTAGTTCTCAGCTTCTTCATAAATTTGATGAAGTGCTGCTAAAGGCTTTATCTCATCCTTTTTGAGAACAACAACTTCACCTCCTTGTTCCTGTACAAGTTTCTCTTCAAGCTGTTTGCCTTTCTTCCAACTTAGAGGAACAGGTGTTGAGCGGACTAAGCAACCACGAGTAATGTTATGTTTGGTATATTTTAACAGTCGTTCCATTGCTGCGTTGAATGTCCTGCCAGTCAGAGTTTCTGAAACTCTGACTCCAATTCTTACTGTTTTTTGTTGAACTGCATCGTAGCCATCAATAATCAAATGTAGATCGTGACCTGCCTGATTAATATGTGTAACCGAAGTAATTATTACATTTTCTGTTCCACATTTAGGAATCATTGCCATTGTAGAGGCAATAATAGCAGCTAATTGGTCATCGTTTTGCTCTGGGACTGAAACTCGATTCAATAGTTCATTATAAGCATCCCGAAACTCTTGCTGTTTATTGTCGTTCTGGTCTATCGTTGAAGTACCTGGATCTACAATTTCCACTGAATCAAATTGTTCAGCACACCATTTCATCAAGTCTCGCACACCAGCAGCTTTACTTGCAATCCCTCTGATTTCATTAGCCTCAAAAGGATATAAATTAGGGTAATCATCAGAATTTAGATTATTTTGGCTATGAAACCAAGCTAGCCTCAATTTAACCAGCTCTAACATCTGATCAGAAGTAGGTGGGTTTGTAGCTACAGACCTTTGTCCTACACGATCGGGTATGCCACTTCCCATTTGTTCAATTTCCTTCCATGTGTCGCTAATAACGCAACAGAGGAGAAGTACATTGCTACATTGAAAGTAAATTCTATCTATGCAGCTAGCTACTATTTGAGCAGCGCTATCTCCGCAGTCATTACCGACACTAACTTGGTCTAGTTGATCGAAACAAATCAATACTGGTCGTGATGAAACTCCAGCAAGCTTACATATCTGCTCTATGAACCAAATAGACTTTGCATCTTGTTCTTGCTGCGAAAACTCTGGTAAACCCCTTTGCTTGGTTTCAGGATGATCTATACCTTGAATCCAAGCCATACCAACTTGAGCGATTGGAGCCGATTTAAATATGAGAAATAAAACGGCTTTCAAAAAATTAAAGTCAAGGTCATGTTGAGATTCTAAGATTGCTTCGATTACCTCATCAATAAATTCATATCTTTGAGGTTGGTTGAGATTTTGAATGAGGTATTTCCTTAATTCTTCAGGATGATTGCATTTTTCAAGATAGGGCTGGTATTTTTCTTCAAATTCTGTTCCCTTAAGAGTCGCAATCATAGACGCAGCAAGTTGCTGCCATTGCGTTACTCCTCTGACATCTTGGTGCTTAAAGCTGAGTGAAAGATGGAACCGCACATGGGAGTCAATTCGACTAGCGTTAGTAAATTGAGGAATGTAGGCAAATACAGAGCCACCGTCGCGCTCAATAGTTTTCCATATCCGGTGGATTGTATGACTTTTGCCTGTGCCTCTATCACCTCTGACTGCAATCCCGATTTTATCAGAATACTTTTGGCGGACTTCAGAAATTGCTCTATAGATTGTTTGGTCAACCTGCTGATTGAGGTCATCGAGATTAGTTACAACTTCACCCCAAACCTCATTCGCGCTTACGATGGGTTTCAATTTGAAAGGATTGGGCTGTTGCTTCCGTGCTTCTTCAAACAGTGTATACGGATCTGTCATGGTTTTCGGCTCAATCTCAAGATGGTTTGCTAGCAAAAAATAAAAGACCTCTTACGTCGTCGCTGATCGAGTCTCGTTTTTGTTCATCAGTTGCTCCACGAGCCTCTCCACTTTGGAGATAAAATAAACGATCGGCCTGCATCTGCATAATCAAGTCTTTGAAATTCTCCCGGCTAACCTGTTCCCCTAGCTCACGGCGCAGATGCCAGATGGGGACAAGTCCCCTGTAGTTGTAGCCTTTGTCCAATTTTTCAAATAAGGCAAGGGCTTGGGACTTAAAATCGTCATAGGATGCGATCGTCCCTACATCCGCCTTCCCCTTCTCAACAGCAACACTTGCCGCACCATCCTGATGCCGAATCCACTTCAACAAAGAATTTCCCAGCCGAGTACCAATTTGAGAACCATCAAACTCAAACAAAGAATCCTTACTTTTGAGCCCCTGCGCTAAAACTTCTTTCCCTTTCGCCGTCAATTCCACCAGCGTCACCCGATTTACTAGCGAATACTCGATCGCCCCAGTCGCCTGCAACTCACCGAGCACTCCCAGATATCTCTGACTCGTCTCATTAGTCCGCACAATCCGCTTAGTCAACTCCCCCTTTTTCACCTTCATCTTCCCGCCGCTCAAATCCCACAAATTCAGCAGTACCCGAACTTTAGCCTTCGCATCCCACACCGCTTGCTCTTCCGGTGTCAAAGGTTTAGGCATCGCAATTTCATCTTTCTCAGACATATCTATACCTTTAAATACTTGTTTTTACTTTTAAATTTTACCAGAAACCTTGCTGGCAAACATTTAAACTTTTCCGCAAAAATCCGCGCCAGGCTACGCACAACTTATGCAAATTTAATTTAAAAATAATAGGCATTGACTAAAATTGAATTCTTTGATAAAATACCAACTCGAACAAGCGATCGCCGTTCATATTCTCCGCAGTAAATGCGATCGAAAACATTTTAAGCACAGCCCGCTACCTCCTAGCAACCTCAACAAATGTAGCGATCCCAACCGCAGCTAACAACCAGCAAACCAGCGTAACTGCGACTTTAGTTCAATGCCAGATTCAGCCTTTAGAAAGACGAATTCAACTTAGGCATCTTGTTACATTGCAATGGCAATCAAAACATTCAACAACACTTTACCGATGAAAAATATTCCTGACCAAATTTCCGACATCAAAGAAAAACTTCCAGATTTGACTCCCACCCCTCCCGGTTTAAAAGCTCAAGCATCTAGCCACGACCTCAAAGCCCGTTTAGATTGGGGCGAACCCGGACTCACAATCATCGACGCTCGTGATTTTGAAAGCTTCACCAAAAGCCACATTACTGGCGCGGTAATGATGCCAATGGACGAATTAGTCGCACGAGCACAATCTAGTTTAGAACCCATCCGCGACATCTACATCTACGGCGAAAACGACCAACAAACCGCCGAAGCTGCCAATCTTCTCCGCGCAGCCGGCTTTCAAAAAGTAGCCGAACTAAAAGGCGGAATTCCTGCTTGGAAAGCCATTGACGGCCCCATCGACGGCGCTGCCGAACACGATACTCCTGGCCCCGACGCCTACAACGTTTTTTCTCGCTTGCAACACCACGCCGAAGCCCAGAAAATCAACAAATAACCTCAGATTGGCGGCAGGAGTCGCCCATAAAATCTGACACTTAAAAAACCCGGTATCGCAAAAGTTACCGGGTTTTTCTATCAGAACTTATACCCCAATACGCTTGGGTTAAAACTGTTTATTCCCCGGAGATCCCCCTAAATCCCCCTTAAGAAAGGGGACGCAAGAGTAACTTCTTGTCCCCCCCTTAGTAGGGGCGGTGCCCCCGTGCCCGCCCTTGGCTAGGGGCGATCGGGCTTAACTGAACCATATTGACTTATACCAAATCCTGCCTCAATTTTCTTAGTCTCTTACAGAGTGAATTCCTTTGTATAGCCTCGGTTTCAACCGCCGACTCTTAACTTCCTGCCATCCAAATATGCCTTAACTTCCGCAAACATTAAGCGGTTTGCATCAAAAGTAATCTGCTTAACAGCTTCCTCAAAAGAAAGCCAAGCAGAATTTTGAACTTCCTCCTCTTGCAAAACAACTTCCATCGACTTGACAAAACCTAAAAAATAAGTCACAGTCTTTTCAATCGGCTCCCCATCCTTAACAAAAGAATAGTGTTCCGTAAAACTCGGCTCATCCAGCATTTCAAAATCCGATATACCAGTTTCCTCCTCAAATTCCCGCCTAGCCGTTTCCGCTGGAGATTCCCCCGGATTCGCGTGACCTTTCGGAAAAGCCCAATGTCCCGCTTGATGTTGAATCAACAAAAACAAAGCATCAGCTTCCTTTCCAAAAATCGGCACAATCCCAAAACATTCATCTTTCATTTTCCTGATATTTCCTATTAACTATTAGGTTTTGTTAGTCCGCGTAAGCGAACTTAATTTGTGTAGATGCGATTTCAATCGCCGAGTCTCTGAAATTCCCACCCCAAGCGAGTCTGCTGTGCATAAACCCGCTTCAAAGTATTAACATCCCTCGCTGAAATAGGCGGAGGATTTCTCACCTGAGAAAAATAAAGCACATCAGTTTCCATCAAACTGTGGCCCCAAATTCCCAAAGCGTGACCCAACTCGTGCCGCGCCGTCGCCGGAATATACTTCCCCACTTGATTCGGATTCAAATAAACCGAAAACCGATGAGATAAAACAGTTTTATCCCCATCCCGACGGGCGTACAATTCATAGGTAGCCTCTCCAGAGCGCGATCGCAAAATCCCTTGACGCAAAGGCGGAGCCCGACGTAAAATCCTAATATCAGCCCCCTCCGAACTATCCACCACTTCCAAAGGCAAATAAACCCCCCATTCCCGCACCACATCCAACACAGCCGCCACCCATTCTCCAGACTTATTAGCATCAACAGGACGCTCAACATAAACCTGAATTGGAAACTTCGACCACAACAAATGACCGAAATTCGGTGGCTTAACCTGGTCAAAATAATCACCGCTATCCGTGGAATCTTGCCAATTCGCTAGCGTTGGTGGCAAAGGGTGAACCTGTGGATTCGGCAAACTATTCGGGAGAGAAGAAAGACTTGCAGCCGGAGTATTAACCTGAGTAAAAATTATCAGGCTAAAACAACATACAGCCAATCCCAAGCCAGCCAGCAATCGAGATTTTACCGTAACTTTCCACAACCGCATTTTTACAATCGAAAATAGACGAAAATAAACGCAGATGAACTTGATATTATCTGCGTCTCTCTGCGTTCATCTGCGGTTAAAAATCCAAATCTTATAACTTAGGCGCCAACCAACCAGCACTCAAAATCACAGTCAAACCCATAAAAACAATAGACAGACCCCAAGTAATCCGGTTCAGACTCGTTTCTGCACTCTTGGCGCTGGTAAACAATTGAGCTTGTCCGCCAATCCCGCCAATACCATCGCCTTTAGGACTGTGCAGCAACACAAAAATCACAAGTCCTAAAGCAGACAAAGACCAGATAACTTGTAACACAGCAACAATATTCATAATCGGGGGGAATTGGTAATTAGTAATCGGTAATTTATTATGATATCAAATTTGGTCGATCGCCCGCAAACTCGCTTAGGGGCACGGCAGTACCCATTGTTGTCAAATTAAGCTGTTAGTCCGCCAGTCCGCCAGGGAATGAATTCCCTGTCTAATAGCTAAAGTCTTCGCTATGAGGACTCATGAGTTTAAAAATTTTTCTTCTCAGTCCTCTTGAGAGGACTTTCGCTATGAGGCAGGGGTTTCAACCCCTGTCGGACTATGGCTTATACCTTAAATAGACAACAATGGACACGACGCCGTGTCCCCACCTTTAGCGAGATTTCGCCCACCCCTACTACAATCGGACTCGCACCGGAGTGCGATTGGCACGAACTTCAAACTCAGGCGATCGAATCATAGAGCGTCCCGTCATCTCCGGGGGCTGAGGCAACCTCAACAGCTCCAGAATCGTCGGCGCAATATCCGCCAAACAACCGTCCGCCCTCAGAGGAACATCCGTTCCGTGACCCGGAATCTTCCGACCTTCACCCTCTACCAGAATAAACGGCACGGGGTTAGTAGTGTGAGCCGTCCAGGGATTCCCGTCCTCGTCAAACATCTGCTCAGCATTTCCGTGGTCAGCAATAATAATTGCCGTTCCCCCAGCTTTACTAATGGCGCTCACCAGCCGCCCCAAACATTTATCCACAGTTTCGATCGCAACTATCGTCGCATCCATCATCCCCGTATGACCAACCATATCCGGGTTAGCGTAGTTAATCACCATAAACGAATAGATGCCTCTTTCCAAAGCCGTCACCACCCCATCCGTCACCAAGTCCGCCGACATCTGGGGCGCCTCATCGTAAGTCCCCACCATCGGGCTCTGCACCAACTCCCGGTGTTCCCCGATAAAAGGCTCTTCCAGACCCCCATTAAAAAAATAAGTCACATGAGCGTACTTTTCAGTTTCCGCTGTCCGCAACTGCTGCAAACCGTGCTTAGAAATCACCTCGCCCAGAATATTGTTCAAATTCTGCGGTTCAAAAGCCACCATTACCGAGAGTTTCGGGTCGTACTGAGTAAAAGTCGCAAATGCCAGCGGCTCAATTAACTGCCGTTCAAACCCCTTAAAATCGGGAGATACAAAAGCCTGAGTCAATTCTCTAGCCCTGTCTGGGCGAAAATTAAAGAAAATTACCCCATCCCCGGATGCCACCGCCCCGCGCGCAATTCGAGTCGGAACTGCAAACTCGTCGGTCACTCCTTCACCATAAGAGGCCTGCAACACATCAACAGCCGATCGACCGTCAGGAGCACCCTCAGTCGTCATCACCTCGTAAGCGCGCTGCACCCGATCCCAGCGCTTGTCCCTGTCCATCGCGTAGTAGCGGCCGCTGATGGTCGCAATCCGACCGACCCCGACCTCTGCGATATAACTTTCAATCTTGCCTAGAGCTTCGACACCCTCTTTCGGAGTAGTATCACGACCGTCTGTAATCGCGTGAATGCAGACATCAGAAATACCCTGTGCCTTTGCTAATTGCAGCAAACCCTTAATATGACTGAGATGGGAATGAACCCCACCTTCAGAACAAAGACCAGTCAGGTGCAACTTGCCGCCCGTGGCGCGGACTTTCTCGCAAAGCTCAACCAGCGCCCGGTTGTCGAGCAAAGAACCATCTTCCACGGCATCCGAGATCCGCACCAACTCTTGAGGAACGACGCGGCCTGCGCCCAGATTCAAGTGACCAACCTCTGAGTTACCCATTTGCCCGTCAGGCAGCCCTACCGCCCGACCCGATGTTTTAATCAGAGTTCTGGGATAAGCAGCCCAGAGACTGTCCATCACGGGTGTTTTCGCAGCGGCGATCGCATTTCCGTCTTTTTCTTCACGATAACCCCAGCCGTCTAGAATAATCAGCACTACAGGAGATACAGACGCTTGTGCCATGTGAATACCTTATTTACAATAATTAATTTCTCGATCGTCATGATTGCCGATTTTGCGGAACATCTGCCGCTAATCAGTTTACATATTTTCTAAGCTCCGGCTGAACAATGCCAACCAAAATTCCCTCAGCCACAGCATTTTGGGAACTTATTTCGACCGGCTTGGCGAATTGTTTAATTGATTGCCTTGGCTTGTACTGTGAATCGTTGTCGCAGACTGTTACCGATCTCACCAACAGCAGCCGTGCTTTTGTGGCCGGATTTCACGGATAGTTTAACCGTCGGTGGCTGTTGAAACACTAGAAACCATACCACACTTGGTTACATTTTGCTACCGCCTCAACCAATAATTTTAAAAGCCTTGACCGGGCTGCGAATAACTTTATAGGACACGAGTTAAGCAAAAATCGGTTTCCGACTCCGCTCACTTTCAGCGAACATAAAATTCTACAACATCTTTTTTAATTTTGACATCGTAATTGCCAAAGAAATCGTGACCGAGCAGACCTATTGGCATTTGTTTGGCGATCGCCACTTCGACATTTTGGATCGCAGCACCCCCAACCCGAATCGATCGCACTACGCCGATCGGGAACTCGACAACGCTACCGTCAGCGATCCCCGCTCTGATTGTACGCACCGGCCTCACTCCCAGTGCAGTAGCCATCCGCTGAGAAATCAAAGTGCCACTCGCCCCGGTATCCACAATCATTTCAAAAGTCTGGTTGCCGTTAAATACCACATCAATCACCGGTGTCCCGCCTGCGCGGCGCTTGATTTTAGCTTGAAATACCTGTGAATTCCCCGGTGGCTTCGCCCGTTGATTTGCTGGGGGTTTTGCACCACCATTTGATGGGTTCCAAAACTGAGAGTACAATTTGCCAGTTGTCAATCCCGATCCCGTGATAGTGCGATTCCCTTCGGGATAGCTGCGCCGCGCGTGCTGCTGGGAACTCACATCCGGCACCAATGTCATCACCTGGGTTTCTGGCTGATGTGAACCAGAATACACCTCGCCACCCCCCACCGATCCCACACCCACCAAAACGGTCGCAAAAACAAAGCCCGATCGCCAAATCCGCTTGAGAATCACTTTTGCCATGATCTAAATACCTTGATTGATTCAATATTTCCCACAACGACCGCCATTGATATCCTAACTTGCTCCAGAAAACCCAGCGGCCGAAGAGTCCGATCAGATCATCAGGAAAACTTGGCAATTTTCAAGCGATCACATAACATCGAAACACAGATAAACTAATAAACGGCAACAGGCTGTAATTGCATAGCCTTGTTGGATATCTTGAAATTAAGCATTTGGGGGCGATCGGCAATGCACAAACTTTTATATTTTGCGACTATAGGACTACTAGCTTTCTCGATCGGAGGATGCGGTGGCGACGAGGCCAGCAACACAGCCAGCCCCAGCCCCAGCCCCAGTGCAGCCTCTCCATCTCCGACCGCCTCTGCCAGCCCCACCCCAGCAGCTCAGGCTTTCCCGTCCCCAGTAGTAGCCGCCCAGCCTCCAGGGTTAATTCGATCAACCAACCCAGACGAACGGGCCAGACAGGCTCAAACAAATATCGGCGACAACAAGGACAGGAATCCAACGCTTCCGCTTCAGCCCGTGCCCCAAGGCCCTGTGACAGCCAATCCTTCTCAGTTAGACCCCTTTGGGCCGCTGCCGCCGATCGTATTACAAATCCCTCCAGGAGCCAACGGAGCGGGTGGGACTACCTCAGAACTCCCCAAACTGCCACAGCGACAAGTTGCCGTGCTACCCGAACTTCCCGAGTTATTGGCTCCCCCCCCACTTAACAGGCCTAATCAGACGGTTATCCCCATGTCACGCACGGATCGTCGAGGACGCACTCAGCAACTACGAGATGGATCGGGAAATTTACTTCCCGAAGGTGATGGGGCGCAAATTGACTCGCGTCCCATAGTTCCAGGGCCAACTGCTCCTCGGTTAGGTGGCGGTGGCGGTGGCAGAAATGGTTCCTTACCCGGAGGCAGCACCGGGGGACAAATTGGCTTGCCGCCCATAGTTCCGGGGCTAGATGCTCCTCAGTTAGGTCGTAATCGTACATCCCCCCCTGGACTCGAACCCATTGCAGCGAGACCCATAGGAGTGCCGGATCTGCCGGAACTGCCAGTAGACAAGCGCCCCCCCCAATGGAGAGACCCCAATGCCAGGGTAAGAAGAGGTCCTGGCACCCGTCCCCCTGGAACTACTGGGCCAATAGCAAGTAGACCCCAAGATGCGCGGAATCCGCAGCGTCGCCCTCCAGCACCCCCGCGCCCGCCCCAGCCAATAGCAGCGAGACCCATAGGAGTGCCGGATCTGCCGGAACTGCCAGTAGACAAGCGCCCCCCCCAGTGGGTAGACCCAAATCCCCCGCCTCCTCCCGTCATCCCAGTAGTTCCGCCACCGCCTTCTACTGACCTCGCTACAGGCACTGAAGTCAGTGGCGTGGTAAAAGTCGGGAACGAGACGCAAGTGATTGTCAAAGTACCGAATGAACCAACCAGCCGATATGTCAAAGTCGGGCAGCGGCTGTCTAACGGGCAAGTGTTGGTGAAGCGGGTCGATCTCAAGCAAGGAGCAGATCCGATCGTGATTCTGGAGGAAAACGGCGTTGAGGTAGCCAAAGGTGTGGGCGAAAAACCCGCCAGTCGCCAACCACAACCAGCCAATGCAGTTATTAGCCGTCTCCCAAATCCGAATAGCTCAACGCGACGCTGAAAATTGACAGTAAAGCAGGAAAAATGCTAAAGGCAAAAACTCTAATTTTTGCCTTTTTGCATTTAGGGCAGATCTCAAACCTGAAGGTAAAATTAGTACAGGGATTAAAAAATAGACGACTTTTCAGCGAGTATTAGCTTCTAGAAAATCCCTATTAGTAATTGAAGTTAAAGGAGATTGATCATGCTCGGTTCAATTCAAAAATTAGGGATGGTGATATTAGTTGCTTCTTCTATCGGCAGCGCTACTAATCTCTTCAATCCCCAGCCATCAATGGCTCAAGCAACACCTGATCCAAAACCAGAAGAAGAAAAACGCTCTCCCTTCTGCCAAGGCAGCCTTCCTACGGGAAGAGTGAAATGCAATTACGAGACAGGCGATAACTACGAGGGAAACTTCGTTAACGGCCTCCCCGACGGCAGCGGAGTTTACGTCTACGCTAATGGCGATCGCTACGAAGGACAATTTCGGAGGGGAGTGCCCAATGGTAGAGGGACATTCATTTTTAAAGATGATGGCCGCTACATAGGCGTGTTCCAAGACGGCACGATGAGATCTGGGACGGTGGTTTTCCCCAACGGTGAGCGCTACGTGGGAGACTTCGGAGTCGTCCAGAACCTTCAGACTAAAGTTATTAGCAGCCAACCAGCAGGGCGGGGTCAATTTTTTTATACTAATGGCGATCGCTATGAAGGACAATTCTTTGCAGGTTCCCCCTTTGGCCCAGGGGTATTAGTACGCAAAGACGGCACTCGCTGTTCTGGCAGGTTTTTTAATCAAGAACTTGATGCTACTGTCACCTGCACTTTCCCCAACGGGACGCGCTATGAAGGAGAATTGCGAAAGGGAGTGCCTCACGGTGTCGGGACGATGATCGATGCTAGCGGTAGGCGCTTTCCGGGGGTATTTCGCAATGGCAAGCCCGGAGTTTCGTAAAGGATAAATGATTGAGGTTTTCAGCTAACTTTTGACAACAAATGGGATAAAAGACAAAGGACAGAAGAAGATAATATCTAACAGCGCATAGGAGCAAGTTGATTGATGATTTCCCGTTCTTGGACCAGTGGAATCGCTTTATTAGTTGCATCAGTGTTGGGAATTGGTAGTTACGCGACTTATCCTTTGCCCTCAATGGCGCAAGGAACAGAAGCTAGAACCGGCCGGTGCGTGCCAGCTATCGCTACAGGTAGAGTTAGGTGCGATTATGACAGCGGTGATAGCTACATCGGACAGTTCGTTAACGGTTTGCCCAGTGGCACTGGGGTATACATATATTCCAACGGCGATCGCTATGAGGGGCAGTTCCGTCTGGGCAAACCAAATGGTCGAGGACAATTTATATTTAAGGACGACGCCCGCGTCGAGGGCATATTCCGAGATGGCAAAGTTAGTTCCGGCACAGCTATTTTTACTAATGGCGATCGGTATGTGGGGTCGTTTTCTCTTGATCAAAAAGTAGGCGTGCCCACGGGACAAGGCCAATTCATTTTTGCTAATGGCGATCGCTTTGTGGGTCAATTTTTAGGAGGCAAGCCTTTAGGTACAGGAGCGTTCACCCGCGCTGACGGCAGTCGGTGTTCGGGACAGTTCTATACTCAAGAACTTGATGGCAGGGGTAACTGTTCGTTCTCCAACGGTATCCGCTATGAGGGAGAGTTACGCAAGGGATTGCCTCACGGTAAAGGCACAATTATCGATACCAGAGGCCGGCGAATTCCGGGAGTATTCCGCGACGGCCAGCGGCAAGAGCAATAAACTGGGAATAAGTGCGATCTATTAGTAAGGGCAGGTTGAGGGCTAATAATTTTTGCACAAAACCTGCCATTGCTAGGTTTTAAAGTCAAAACTATTGATAATTTATGACCGGCTTTTTCTCAACCGAATTGCTAATGTTAAATATCCACTTAATGGAGTTAATGGAGGCGTTTTGATATGACAACTACTGCTTCTGCTTCCGGCCGCACCGGCCAGTTTCCCTTCGACTTTGCCCCGCAGCGCACTCAAGATGCTGATTTGTTGCGACAACTCAATTTTGTGCCCGGTTTGAAGGAAGTCTTGACTTTGCGCCAAGTTCATGCTTTGGAACACGCTACTGTTTGGGTACTGGGCCAATCGTTTGGTGCGACCACAGCAAGAACCGATAATGAGTTATTGGGCGGGATGTCCACAGACCAAGGGTTTTATCTTTATGGCCACGTTAACATTGCACAGTTGCGTCAGGCAGTGCGCGAGGCTTTGCAGCGGATTGCCAGCGGAGAGTGGGATTTAGCTGTACATCCCCGCTGTGGCACGAATTTGTCGGTGGCAATGCTGCTAACGGCAGGACTTGCTGTTGGCATCAATTTAGCCCTGCCTCGCGGGCCCATTCTGCAACTTTTAGGTTTGGGTGCAGCGGCGGCGGCGGCGGCTCAGTTAGCCCCTGATGTGGGAGCTCTGGCTCAGCGATACGTCACCACTGCTATTCCGTTTAATTTGAGTGTTGTTGATATTACTGTAAGTCACGACTTCTGGGGACGCGAAGCTCATTTTGTGCGGGTGCGTTGGGTTGAATAGTTGCACAGTATCAAGCCCGATCGATAGATCTAGCTCATCTGCGTTAATCTGTGTTTATCTGCCTGTATCTGCGGTTAAAAAAAGAGAATTTATTAACCGCAGATGACAATAAATTGAAGCTAATGCAAGCAGAGGTCGAGCAGAGATATCTGAATAATTATGATGCAGGGCTGCTTTGATATAACTAATAACCATTAACTCATGAATTCTGGGTCATCTAAGCTCCTAAATGCGATCGGGATCTACTCCTAATTCTAGCAACATCGCCGCCAATCTTTCAGCCCGTTGGCCCTGCTCATCAGCCCGTTGGCGCTCCACCGCAGCTTGCTGCTCAAGTTCCTGGAACCGAGCTTGTTCTGCTTTAATCAACCCTTCAACTAATGGCGGAGACAGTATTTCATTCACTGATAATGTTAGATTGGGAAATACTACAGACACCATTTGTTGCCCCGCCCTAAAATCAGTCTGGGTATAGATGTCTTCACCTTCAGGAAAGGCTAAAACTCGCACCAATTCTTTGTGAGGTGTAGGGTCAACAATGACATATTCAGGTACGTTAGCTAGTTCGTACTCAGCTCGTTTAATCACATAATCGGCGCGCCGATTTTGACTCACTACCTCTATGACTAACAGCGGCTTTTCCTCAAAATCGAGGATACCAGAACTTGGTCTAGCAGCAGCTTGTTCCAAAAGACTTTGAGTGCAAACAACTACATCAGGAATCCGAGAGGTATCTTCTTCTGTTCTTACTCCCAGACCTGTTTTTGCTACTAAGTCAAGATTGTGTTCAGCTAGGTAACGCTGCAATTTGTAAACTAAATATTCGCAAATTTTGATATGTAAAACTGTGGCGGTTGGCATCGGAATTAATTTGCCTTTGTACAGTTCATATTGTAAATCGGAATCAGTTTGATAAAATCGGTATTCTTCAAAAGTCAAGGTGGATGAAGTATCAATTTGCTTTGATTCAACAACTGGCACTACAGATTGAGACATATCTTTTCACCGATGTCGATATAATTCTATTATATTCAATCTGCCTCGAACTGCGTGCATTTGCGGTTAAAAATTCCCAATTATCGATCGCACTCGCCACCAGAATTGTCAGAGAATAGTTGAATAGTGTAAAATCGACTTTGCGATCGCCCCGGTAACTAGACCTCACCCTTCATTACACCATCCGAGTTCCTATGTCAATCAAAAAAATTCTTTCCATAGCGCTGTTAATTTTCATCCCCATTTCCATCGCCGCTGAGTATTTGCATTGGGGTTCCCTCGCAGTTTTCCTCACATCCGCTTTAGGCATTATACCTCTGGCTATTTGGTTGAGCACAGCAACAGAAGAAGTGGCGATCGTTACAGGCCCCTCCATAGGCGGCTTATTAAATGCAGTCTTCGGCAATGCTACGGAATTAATTATTGCAATAGTTGCCCTAAAAGCTGGCTTAATTGACATTGTGAAAGCCAGCATAACCGGTACAATTATCAGCAACTTGCTTTTAGTCATGGGATTTTCCATGCTGTTAGGAGGAATCCGCTACAAAGAACAGGAATTTAAGCCAATAATCGCGCGGGTGAACGGTTCCACAATGACTCTAGCAGTGATTGCCATCCTGCTGCCGACAATGGTAATTTACACCTCCAATGGAGTCGAACCCGCAGCCATTCAGAATCTTTCCTTAATAACTGCGATCGTCCTAATCGCAGTTTACGCTCTAACTCTGCTATTTTCATTAAAAACCCACAGCTATCTTTACGATGTTAGCTTACTAGAACTAGAGTCAGAAAATTCTCAAAATACCAAAGAGGAATCTACTACGCACAAACCGAATTTGTGGTTGTGGATAGGAGTGCTAGTTGCCTCAACTGTTGCTGTTGCTTTTGAATCAGAAATTTTCGTGGGTGTTGTCGAAGAAACTACCAAAGGATTGGGATTGACGCCACTGTTTACAGGGGTAATTCTGTTGCCGATTGTTGGCGGCGCGGCCGAGTATGTAACTGCGGTGGGAGTTGCCATGAAAAACAATATGGATTTGTCAGTTTCTGTCGCAATGGGTTCGAGTTTGCTAGTTGCTTTGCTGGTAGCGCCGGTGTTGGTAATTATCGGATTAATAATTCATCAGCCGATGGATTTAAACTTCAATCCGTTTGAAGTAGTTGCAGTTGCCATTGCCGTGACAATTGCTAATCTAATTAGTCTTGACGGGCGATCGAATTGGCTCGAAGGAGTGTTGCTTTTAGCAACATACATCGTGTTAGGAGCCGCATTTTACTTTCACCCCATTACTTGATTTCTCGTGGAACAGGCATCTTGCCTGTTCCACAAAAACTCAATTTTCTTAACTGGTTCCTAGGCTGTGCCTGGGAACCGATGTAAGCGAGGCTCTGCCTCGTTTGCTTCCATGAAAATTGGAGGCAGAGCCTCCGGATCTGCGTTACCAGGCTCTGCCTGGTAACGAGTAATAACTTATCTTGTTTCTGGTTTGTTATTCCTCTTTGTCTTCTGGCCTTAATTAAATAAAAAATTTTTTGGACAGAAAGTAGTTAGGGACAGCGACATTGTTGAACAGGAAAACACTCTTGTCTGCAACTTCTTTTTCTGCCTTTACGATCGCGACAATCAGAAGTATCCCGACATTCTACCTGATCTTGACAAATTTGCTGACGGGGAAAAGTACCTAAGTTTTGTATAGAAACTTCAGCCGTAAGCGCACCCTGTTCTATAACTTGGTCATTTTCTTTAATTTCATAGAGAAACTTATTTTCTCCCTCTAAAACCGAAAAAGTTCTTGTTTTGTGACTGTTACCCAACTTAAATCCAAAATCCTCGGAGAACTCACCTTTATTGTAACCTCGGTCTGTGTAAGGATAGGGGTTAGTTTCCATGCCATCAGTCACATTTTTAATCATTACCCTTCTGTTAGGGCCGGGAGGAGTCTTGCTGGAGACAAATCGAGCGCTTTGCGAATCAGGGGAGAAGACAGTACCGGCACACGGGCCTACATATTCAGTGCGCTTAAATTGAATTAAATTAATATTAAAAGCGTTTTCGTTTTTGACCCTAAATTGTGCTTCGCTACTCTGCTGGGCGCTAACTGTGAAAGCTGCTAGCGTCAAAAAAATTGCCCCCAGAAAAATAGCTAGAAATTTGATTTGTGGCCTCCCCGTAACAAATCTGGCGTGTTCCATCTCTCTCTACCTCTCAGGTGAATAGATAGCATTTTGTTTAGAAGTTATTTTAACTTGAGAGCTGATGTGTTGTCAAAGTAGATCCAATAGGTTTCTAGTGAGGACTTGAGTCTTTGATCCTGAGTTGCGAAAGGGAAAACTGAACTCCTGAGTGCGTGCGAACTTTGTGGAGTCAGGAATGAAGTCCTGAGTACGAACTTAACTACCAAGTTACTCGATCGCGCCATCTCTCTAAAATCTTGTCCCCAACTCCCTGTACCCGTGCCACATCCTCCAAAGAAGTGAAAGGTTGCTGTTGCCGCGCTGCAATAATTCTCTCGGCTAACTTCGGGCCAACCCCAGGCAAGGTTTCTAATTCTTCCTGAGTCGCTGCATTCAAATTAACTAACTTTTTTCCCGCAGCAATTTGAGGTTTAGCACTCGGCAATTTTGATGCTGCTTGTAGTGAATCGCATTCTTTTTTCTTAGCATCAATTCTCTGTTTGATTCGGGCGGGAATTCCCAAAATTGCACCTTTGTAAAGCCGATCGAACTCCCGCTCAAAATGGGCTGCAACTACGGGACTCTCGATCGCCAGCAGCGTCTCGTCATTCCCGTGATTTGCCGCCTCACTCCAGTTGTGAGAACCTGTAAGCACCGTTTTGCCGTCCACAACGCCGAATTTGTGGTGCAGGCGATCGCCCATTGGTAACAGCGGGACTCCCACCGTAGTCAGCGGCTTTCTCCAAGGGCGATTGTCAGTTTCTAACCCGCAATCTTGCATCAAAGTCGCCCCCATCATATCCAACCCTTCACTGTAAGAGCGATAAATAAAATTAGAGTCAATTAAAGCTCGCACCGCAACTCCCCGGCTAGCTTCAATTTCCAAAGTATTTGACAACCGCTGAGCCGAAAATACAAACAATGCCAAATCGACCGACTTTTTCGCACTACCCAAAGTTCGATTTATCAAACTGTTAACGCTTTTTTCCCAAGGCAAAGTCTGGGAAGTCGGCGAAAATTGCACCGCAACTGTCGAATTCCCTACTCTTACTTTTTGCACTTGACGAAACGGCTTTTTGATACCAAACTTGCTGTCCGGTTTTCCTCCGGGCCCGTCGCCCCACATGATGTTAAATTCTTGAGTAAACAGTTGCGCTAATTGAGCATTTTCTATTTTCAGTAAATTGTTCGCATTGCCGCGACTTGCGGCTGTCTTGAAATCGCCATGTATATCGCTTGTGGTAAAATTAGCAGAAGTGACGATTACGGTTTTGCCATCAATTACCACAAATTTGTGGTGCATCAAACCGCTGCCTTTACTGCCGTCAGCAGTATCATCAATTACAGGAATACCCGCATCCTTGACACTTACCAAAGCATCATTTTGCTTGATTTCCTCGACCGTTAATTTACCGTCTTTATTGGTATCGGCAAGTTGCACAAATTCGGTATAACGATCGCGCTCTCTTTCCGGTAATTTCGCTAACTCCTGAGCTGTAAAATCGCTCCAAGGGCGACTATAGATATGTTCGACAATTAATCTCACTTTAATTCCCGATCGCTGTCGATCGGCCAAAACCTTCGCAATACCTGGCAATCGAAACTCCTGAACCGCTACATCTACCGTCGATCCAGCACTGGCGATCGCCACAGCGATCAAATTTTCTAAATCATCTCCAGGTCTAGTTTGCTGGCGGTAAGGCTCTGTATAACTCGAAGCGATCGACTGATTGAAGTATACTTGCAACAAGGGGTCTTGAGGCAATGGAGCCAGACTGAGAGGTAAATTCTGCACGTCTTGCTTTGTTTGTCCGCAGCCCGCCAGATTGATCGCCACCAGCCCAGCAAAACACAAACCGAGTAAATGATAATACAATACAGTCACAAAATTTTAAAAAAAATAGAGGTTATTAGCCGAACCAAAGTTCAAAGTTATTGGATCAAGTAAAGTTACAACCTATTAAATTTATGCAAGGGAATAGATTTTGCGTCTTGTAGAACTGCCTCGATGCCGGAAGCATCACTGGTAGGGTAGCAGCATTCAGGGGCGTGGGTCAAACCCGATACCGCTGCTTTATGGCTAAAAGAAAAAGAATTTTTCCGTGCGGTCACAAAGGATATGGTAAAGCGTGCCATCGCTGCACGCAAGAGTTGGTGGCGCAGCAGCATTACGTTGAAGTGCTGACACAAAAACAAACCAAAAAACAAGAGAGGGAAGCATCATTTGCTAGAGATATCATCGATCTCAGAGGTCTGCCAGACCACGTAGTTACTAAAGCCCGCGCAATTATAGCAGCTTTGGGCGAAAATAAGAATTACAGAGATTTCGGCGGCAAACGCCTGCGTCACAACCGTTTGATAATCAGTATTCCTGTAACTCGCAACTACAGAATGCTTTGTGAAGATTGCGGCACTTTCTTAATTCCCCAAAAAGTTTTGTCGCACGAAGATTACAACGTCTGTAAACCCGGAAGTCATTAGTCAGTTGACAGTTGACAGTTGACAGTTGACAGTTGGCAGTTGACAGTTGACAGCTTGCAAGAGAGAAGGGTTGGGAGTTGACAGTTGACTGTTGGGAGTTGGGATTTGACAGTTGTGAGTTGGCTTTGCCGTTATTAGTTGGCAATTGGCGGTTGCGATCAGTCATAATTTAACAATCATGAGTCATGAGTCAATAATCATTTATGCCTTTAGGATAAGTGCCTTATTCATTAGGTAGTCAATCATTCATTATTAGTTCGTCATTTAATTAAAGCCATGCAAATTTATCTCGACTATAGTGCTACAACGCCGACACGCCCAGAAGCGATTCAAGCCATGCAAAAAGCTCTCACTCAGCAGTGGGGAAATCCTTCCAGCTTGCACGAGTGGGGACAAAGGGCGGCGACAGCTTTAGAATTAGCAAGAATGCAGGTTGCTAGCTTGATTAACGCGCTACCGGAATCGATAATTTTTACCAGTGGCGGAACTGAAGCGGATAATTTGGCAATTCTGGGAATTGCCGGTCTTTATACAAAGCCACAGCATATTATTATCTCCAGCGTAGAGCACTCCGCTGTAGCAGAACCGGCGCGACAACTCGAACAGTTGGGATGGGAGGTAACGCGCCTACCAGTGGATAAATTTGGGCGCATTCACCCTTTGGATTTGCAAGAGTCGCTGCGATCAAATACAGTGTTAATTTCAATCATTTACGGACAAAGTGAAGTTGGCACGCTGCAACCAATTGAGGCATTAGGACAAATTGCGCGCGATCGCAATATCATGTTTCATACCGATGCAGTTCAAGTTGCCGGCAAGCTGCAAGTTGACGTGCAGAAACTGCCCGTAGACTTGCTTTCGGTTTCCAGTCACAAACTTTACGGGCCACAAGGTGCAGGCGCGCTTTACGTGCGTCCGGGAGTAGAATTAGTGCCAATGTTGGGGGGCGGTGGCCAAGAATTGAAAATGCGTTCCGGGACACAAGCGCTGCCGGCAATTGTCGGTTTTGGGGTAGCGGCGGAGTTAGCTTTGCAGGAAATAGATGTGGAAACGCCGAGGTTAATTGCATTGCGCGATCGACTTTTTGACCGATTATCCCACGTACCCAGTTTAGTACCAACTGGCGATCGATATTTCCGACTCCCACACCACGTAAGTTTTTGCATAATCTCCCCTTCCTCCCGCCCTTACCAAAAGAGAGATACAGGGCGAATCACAGGCAAAACTCTGGTGCGGCAGCTAAATTTAGCAGGAATTGGCATTAGTTCCGGTTCTGCTTGTAGCAGCGGCAAACTAACTCCCAGTCCGATATTATTAGCAATGGGATATGACGAAATCGGCGCCGTTGGTGGAATCCGCTTGACTCTCGGACTAGAAACCACAGAAGCTGATATTGATTGGACAGTAATTGCGATCGAGCAAATTTTGGATAGATTAATGCCAAAGGTAGCATTATCTAGGCGTTAGGAATGATTCCGATCTTGAAAACACGTTTCCCACAAAAAAGCCGCTTGATATCATTTACAATAAAATAAAATCACCATCTATTTTGGGGAAAAAGCAATGGTTACAAAACTGCAATCTCCCGACAAACAAAATATCATCTACCCCGACGATAACGGCGAACCAATGTCAGATAATACCGAGCAGTTTCGATTAATCGTTTGGATTAAAGAAAATTCTGAACTATTGTTTGCGAATGACCCGAATGTTTTTGTCGCCGGTGACTTACTTTGGTATCCCGTTGAAGGAAATAATAAACTTTGCCAAGCACCAGATGTGATGGTAGTTTTTGGTAGACCAAAAGGTTATCGTGGTTCCTATCAACAGTGGAATGAAGATAATATTGGGCCACAAGTTGTGTTTGAAATTTGGTCGCCGGGAAATCGGCCCGCTCCGATGATTCAAAAGTTCAAATTTTACGAACGTTATGGTGTGGAAGAATACTATTTGTACGACCCACAAACATTAGAGTTGACTGGATGGCAACGTCAAGAGGAACAATTAGAAGCGATCGAACAAATAGACGGTTGGATCAGTCCCAGACTGGGCGTCCGGTTTCAATTATCTGAAACGGGACTCGAAATGTTTGGGCCGTCTGGAGAAGCGTTTATGAGTTTTGTGGAACTCGCTCAATTGCGACGACAGGCCCAAGCGCGGGCTATTGAGGCAGAGCAACAAGCTCAGCAAGCAGAGCAACTGCGACAACAAGCAGAGCAACAAGCTCAGCAAGCAGAGCGACGCGCCAGTGAGACAGAAACTTTGCTGCAACAAGAACGATCGCGATCGCAAGCTTTAGAATCAAGACTGCGAGAAATGGGAATCGATCTAAATCAATTGTAATAGATGATTCGGCGATTGAAACCGCCGAGTCCATTCTTTCTACGCACAACCAAAGAAACCGGGTTTTTTCCAGAATCTTCGCCTGTAACCAAATATTCTCGCAAAAACCCGGTTTCTGGCCACCCACCAAGCATGATAAAATAAATCCCGGTGTTATTCACAACTCCCCACAATGGACGAAACCCGCGCCCAAGCCTATCTGCAATTAATTCACACTCTGCTGAATGCCCCCAAAGGAGACGAACCGCAAATATTACAGGATAACTCAGAATTACTCGATCGCGGATTTCTGGAAACTTGCGAGTTAGTAGCATCAACCTTAGCAGAGCAAGGAGGGGAAAATGGCGCTAAATTCCTCCGACATCTAGCCCGTTACCTAGCGCAACTCATCGATATGAACGATGACGTAAATAGCAACAACTCGAAGAGTGAAAAATTCCAAGAGTATGCAAATTTTTTCCTAGAATTATTGCAAGCAGAACAAGATAGCAACGGGGATATAGCAGTAATTTACCCCATGCTGGAAGAGCGACAACATCTCCTTAATGCCACTTTTGCAGAGACTTTACAGCAAGTGGCGCAGAAGTTAATTGCCGGCGAAAACTCAGAAACAATTAGCTCAATTATCGGTCTTCTTGAAAATTTGAGTATTCATATTAGTGACTTTCCCAGTGGGAAGAGAGCGAATAATATTGAAATTGCCATTACTGGTTATCAAATAGTTTTAAGTAATCGGGAACCAGGTAGCGAAAAATGGACGCAAACTCAAAATAATCTGGCTACTGCCTACAATAACAGAATCAACGGTTCGCTGGCGGAAAATCTGTAACGGGCAAAAACTAGGCGCTTAAAACCGCGTCTATACAAACCAAGTCAGCCTATGCGGACAAGCGAGATAATTCAGAAGTGTTGAAATCCTCGATCGAGCTTTAATACAGTATCAGGATAAATGCCGCTGCTATCAGTCAACCAAATATCGGTGCTATCCGTAGCGGTTCCCACAATCGCGGCTCCATTTCCTATTTTTTCTACCAATAAGTGAGCGCTTGTTATTGGCAAAAACAGCACTAACTCGAAGTCTTCGCCGCCATATAATGCCCAATCTAAAGGTTTTTCGGTTGATACGATTTTGCTGCAAATATCGGGAATTGGTATTTTTGTGCGATCGACCTTTGCGCCAACACCGCTAGCCCGAGAAATTTGAATAATCGCATCTGCTAAACCGTCGCTACTGTCCATCCCGGCGATGGAAAATTCACTTTCGAAACCTAATATTTCCCAAACCACCGGCAAAACATCCAGCCTCGGTTTAGGGCGCTGGTGAGCGAGAATTAAAGAAGCCCGATCGACCTTTCCCAGATTTTGCCCAAATTCAGGATTTAACAGCAATTCTAATCCCGCGCGCGATGCTCCGTGAACCCCAGTAGCCACAATCGCCCAGCCCGATCGCGCATTTGACCGACTAATGGTACGATCGCACTCAACCTGTCCAAAAGCAGTAATCGCCACCGTCACCACGGGCGATCGCACAACATCGCCACCGACGATCGGCGTATGATATTCTTGCAAGCAAGCCGTCATCCCCCGATAAAACTCTTCAACCCACTCCACAGCCGTATCCGCCGCCACAGCGAGGGCTACAGTCACCGCCAGAGGTGTTGCTCCCATCGCAGCCAGATCCGACAAATTTGCCGCTGCGGCGCGCCATCCTGCGTAATAAGGCCCTGTAGTGCGATCACTGAAATGCACTCCATCCACCAACATATCTGTAGTGATAGCCAGAGATTGGTTGGGAGTTGTAGGTATGACAGCGCAATCATCACCAACTATCTCTGCGGGGCAGAATTTTTGCAATATTCTTAAAAGACCTTGTTCACCGATATCTTTAATCAGCATTAAAAAGGATTTTTTAGTGAGAAGCGGGCGGGCAAGATGCCCATCCCACAATAAACTCAATGTATTATGGAACAGGTATCTTACCTGTAGCACGTTATTGGTGCGTAATTCCTGAACCAATGACAACTGTCAACTGTCAACTGTCAACTGTCAACTGTCAACTGTCAACTGTATTACCATTCCTTACCCGAACTCGGTGGTAAGCGCAACCTAGGAAACCTATAAAAAGTATCTCCTTCATCATCTACCTCTAAAACCGCCGAAAAAATCTTAACTTGCCGAGTTAAATACTGCTGAGCAACTTCAGCCTCAACCCTAGCATTAGCCGCCAGTTGAATCAGCGCAATTTGACTATTTTGAGTTTCCAACAACTGATAAAAAGCCTCATCCAACCGCTGCTTTTGCTTGTTTTCATTCACATTTTTTACAATCAACAAGCCTGCGAATCCGCCCAAACCCATTACCAATAAAAATTGTAAAATAGCCATATTCTCGATTGAATTCCTATTTTCAATAACGAAACTATAAAAATTATCTCTTCTTCCAGCCTGATTCCGGCGGGCTTTGTCTGTGTCAAATTGATTTCAATCGCCGTCATCTGTATTTAGAAAAGATTTCAATGCCTGTCACTATTGATTTTTTCAGCCCGCGCAGGCGGGCTTTGTTTCTGTAAAAGCGATTTCAATCGCCGTCACTTTGGTGTAAAAGCGATTTCAATCGCCGTCATTAATTAAACTTGAGGTCGCACCAAATTTTCGATTCCTTTAACTACCTTAGCAGATACAATCTTGTCTCCCTGCTTCAGTTGCTCCAAAACTTCTTTTCCTTCAATCATGTAACCAAAAACAGCATAGCGGCCGTCCAACAGATTCAGGCCAGCGGGCGTGAGTTCAGGTTCAAACAAGAAAAAGAAAAACTGAGAAGAAGCGCTATCAGGGTCAGTTTCTGTACGGGCCATAGCCACAGTACCGAAAGCAGAAAAAGGCAAAACAGGTTCGTCGCGATAACGCCCCGCATCTTCTAGAGTAATCCCGTAAATAGGTTCTTTTTCGTCCCTCACGAGCACTTCTAGCGGTACATTGCGGTATTTGCCAGTAGCTGGGTCAATAAAACCAACATCCTTGCCTTCGGGGTCTCCCGTTTGCAAAACGTAGGATTCTTCCGATCGAATAAACGGCAAACCGTCATAAAAACCTCGATCGACTAAATCCACAAAGTTACCAGCCGTAACCGGGGCGCTGTAGCCGTCAACCACAACAGTAATTTCCCCTTTTTCAGTTTGTACAGCCACAGTAGCGCGGCCTTTCAGTTGAGGCAGATTAGCATACTTGGCAGGCACTTCAAACGGAAACTTTGTCACCATCAACTCTTCGATTTCGCCTACCGAACCTAGGATTGTGGCTTTCAAGTCAATCACTTTGTCCCTGTCTTTAGCCTCAACAGCCTTTTCCAGTTGAGCAACTTTCTCCTTGACTCCTGCAACTAGCGCCTCCGCTTCCGGCTTTTTGGCGTCGGGAATACTCTCTAAAAGGTCAGATTCCCGAAGGTTGAGAATCCTGGAAGCCTTGCTGACATCGCTGCTAATAGGTCCCCAACGTTTAGACCGTATGTGGTTGCCAATGTCTTCGAGACTAATTTGCAACTCTCGTACAGTCTGATTGTCAATAGGTAAAGCGAAGCGCAGCAGCGCCCGCCCGTCCGTAATCGCATTCCCTGCAGGCATACTGCTGCTGGGGCGTTTCGCATGGGAGACTGCACTGAAACTCAGGGAGAGAGTGAACAGCAAGAGTGCTAAAGCGACGGTTTTGACCCAGCGCTTGCACGTATCGATCGAGAAATTAGGCCAATGCAACATAACTTTAACTTTTATTGCCTCTCTTATCTTCCCACAGCGCTGCCCGCCCTCTAAGCTGCTACCCATCTAAAGTGCCTGTTGGTTTGGCCCGGGAGGAGTTGCCCACTAACAACAGTCAACAGTCAACTGACAACAGCCCACTGCCCACTGCCATTAACATTTCAGTAAAGCACTTGCTCCCTTTGAACGGTAAAATAAAATGCCAATTGCTTTTTGATGCCGTCAGCTAGACTGCGGCTTTAACCTGAGCCGCTCAAAAACGGATACAATCCCCAGACTCCTGTCGTGGAGAGATCAAAATTTTAGACCAAGGTTCAATCTCCCAAATTCATCTGTGGAGTAAATCTAAAATCTAAAATCTAAAATCTAAAATCGACTGACTTTAGTTCCCCCGTGCCTCAAGGCGACGGGATTGCCCGCAAAAATTTATATGATCTCCAGTAACGACTTTCGACCAGGTGTTTCAATTGAATGGAATAACGGCGTGTGGCGGGTTATCGAATTCCTCCACGTCAAGCCAGGAAAAGGCTCGGCTTTCGTGCGGACAAAATTAAAAAACGTCCAAACCGGAAACGTAGTAGAACAAACCTTCCGGGCGGGCGAGACTATGCCTCAAGCCAACCTGGAAAAGAGTGTGATGCAGCATACCTATAAAGAGGGCGACGATTTCGTCTTTATGGATATGGAAACTTACGAGGAAAGTCGCCTCAATGCTAAGCAAATAGGCGATCGAGTCAAGTACCTCAGTGAAGGGATGGAAGTCAGCATCCTCCGCTGGAACGACCAAATCATGGAAGTGGAACTGCCCAACTCTGTTGTCTTGGAAGTGCTGCAAACCGATCCCGGAGTCAAAGGAGATACTGCCACCGGTGGCAGCAAACCCGCGATCGTCTCCACCGGAGCTCAGGTTATGGTGCCTCTATTTATTTCCATTGGAGAACGGATTCGGATTGATACTCGTGAAGACAAGTACCTCGGCCGAGAATAGAAACGAGGGAATAAAAGGGAGTTTTTAGTTTTTAGTTCTGAGTTATGAGTTAAAGAATTCCCAATTCAATACTCATCGCTCACAGCTTAAAAACTATCCCTTTTTCCTCCAAAGTCGTTGATGCTCCTAGCTTCGCCTGATTCTGAATTTTCAATTTTCAATTCTCAATTTTCAATTCTCAATTACCCTTGAATCTGCTGTGCAACTAGACTTAAACCAGCTTTGTGACCTGCTAACTGTATTAGACAAAACTGGCATTTCGGAACTCACCTTAAAAAGTGGGGATATCGAACTGACAGTACGCAAAGGCATTCTGGCAAGTTCACCAGGCACCTCTGCTGCGCTCCCTGCTGCTGTGGCGAGTGTCGCTCCGAGCCTGTTGGGCGCTGTTGCTAGCCCCACCTTAGCGTCACCTCCTGCTGTTGACCAAAATTTAGCAGCGGATCTGGCTGCACCTGTACCCGTCGCCCCTGTCGCCGTACCTGCTGCCGTACCTGCTTCTGTCGATACGAAATGGGTGCCAATTATCTCGCCGATGGTAGGAACCTTTTATCGCGCTGCTGCTCCTGATGAGCCACCTTTTGTCAATGTGGGCGATCGCATCAAGGTCGGCCAGACAGTCTGTATTATCGAAGCGATGAAGCTGATGAACGAGATCGATGCTGATGAAGTCTCCGGTCAAGTGATGGAAATTTTAGTTCAAAATGGCGAACCTGTCGAATACGGTCAAGTGTTGATGCGAATTAATCCGGATTGAAGGATTACTTTATTGTTATGGACAGAATAAATGCTAATATTTCCCGATCACTTCTCTCCGGTGAGTTTGATGAAGTCATCCCAGCCTGTCCCGCAAGAGGTCGTGCAACAAGTTGCTGAGTATTTCAGTATTTTGAGCGAACCTATGCGTTTACGAATTTTGAACTTGCTTCGCGACGGCGAAAAATGCGTGCAAGAATTGGTGGAAGCTACTCAAACGAGTCAAGCCAATGTTTCTAAGCACCTAAAACTCATGCTCCAAGCTGGTATCCTCACTCGCCGGAGTGAAGGGACTTCAGCTTATTATAAGGTGCAAGACGAGTTAATTTTTGAGCTGTGTAATATGGTGTGCGATCGGCTTGCCAGCCGGATCGAACAGCAAGCCCTACACTTTCGGGCATTTAGCCTAACTACGAAGCACTGAAAATTAGTTGCCAGTCCTCAATCCTCAATCCTCAGTCATGAGTCATCAGTTATCAATTCCTATTCTCGGCCTTCAGACCGATGACTAATCACTTGTAACTAATGACTCATCATTACTAAAGGGGAAAATTTTTGTCAAAACTTTGGCGTGTACTCGGCTGAGCCACCTCCAAACCTTCGCCACCCAAAAGTTCTAAAGGCTTGCCTTCCACCGAAATCCAAACCTTGGTATTCGGTTGTAAACTCGTAGCCGTATAGATAACTTGCCCTAACCGGCCAGTCATCGAATTGCTCCCTCCCCCCGAAGTAAATTCGGCCGACAAATCGACATAAACTCCGTCATTCTTAACACTCAAACCCCTGAGTTTTGTCCCATTAGGAATTTCGCTAGAAACAGTTCCATCCTTCGGCCCAGCCAACAAACTGTTAAAAGCAGCTTGTAAAGCTGCATCAGGCTTGTCAGCTTGTTTGACAGCTACTTTCGTAGGAACTCCCTCAAATTTGCCACTGGCATCTTTAACCCAGTAGACTTGCACTGTCTGGACATCAGTCTGCGGCAAAGGCTTTGGCTGCGGCGATTTTGGGATCAGAGCGTTAGGCGTCTGAACCTGCGGCGTCTGAACCTGTGGCGTCTGAACCTGTGGCACTTGTACAGGATTTGGAGGGGGTACGGGGATAACTACAGCAGGAGATTCCGCTGGACTTGGGGACAGCGGCGGAGCGGTAGTCTGAGCAGAAGACGGCGTATCTGCGGGGGTTGGCGAACGGTTCGCAGTCCACCAGGCAATGCCCCCTCCCGTCAGTAAAGCCAACCCGCAAACACCGGCAATGACGGCTGTGGAGACGCGGCGTACTTCTTGTCCATCTTTCATAATACAAATCCTCTTTAGAAATAGAGCGCTTGGGACGGTGAGGAGCGACTCCCGATCAGCTACATTTGTCTATGGTTAGATTCTGGAATTGACACAATTGCATTGCTGCTAGCGAACACTTTATAGCAAGCCCAACATATTCTGAATCCGACTATTGGAATCCTAGACCATAATATAAGATTTCGCCCGTGGAGTATGTCACAGTATCTCGATCGGCCTAGTGGCTATATTCTATAGTAATCATAAAAAATTAAAGAATAAAGGAAGAAAAAATAAGTAAAAAGCAAGAAGAAATGTCACGGATGGATGTAACGGAGGTAAGGGGGGTAACGGATTTAAGGGATTTAACGGATAGAAACAGTTCTAGGAAAATATTTTTCCCCAAACAAAAAGCGCCCCTATTACTAGGAGCGCTTTTTGTCAATCGATAGCTAAAACTTAGCCATTGATAGAAGGAGCAACCAAAGCTACAGGAGTGACTTCACTTGCAGCCAAGTCAAGCGGGAAG